>JARDZR010000039.1 GCA_029240715.1 Gammaproteobacteria bacterium | reverse complement strand
TCAGTGATGGCGGATCATTTACCTTAACTTCAGGCCTATTAAATCAAGACCCTATTAAATTTGGCTCTTCAGCCGGCATGGTAAATGGTGCTTTGGAAGGATTTGTAACAGCTGCTGCAATTGAAATGCCAAGAGGAATTCGCATTAACATAGTAAGCCCCACGATGATCAAGGAATCCGCCGATAGTTATGCAAGCTATTTCCTTGGCTATGTTCCTGTTCCTGCTAGTATTGCAGCCCAAGCCTATGTAAAAAGCGTTGAGGGTTTGCAGACTGGAAAAACATATCGAGTAGGATGGTAATAATCGCAAAAATTTGGAATAAATAGATTTTATTTTTCAGCAATTTGGCAAACTGCTAATCTATTCATCTTTAAAATGACAGATAGAAACAGGCTTCAATTCATTATGCTGTCAAGCTTTGCTTAGCTATGTGCTTTCTAGTGCTTTTTCATATATTGAAAAGCATGGCTTTAGAAAGCACAGCTCCATTGGCTTCCAACTAAAGGCAGTATTTTTTATATGCAAATATATTTAGAATTTGAAAATTACTTATATAATGAACTCCACCAGCTTTTTCAAGGAAGAATAAAATTCATCCCATAAACAAGCCTGGAGAACTGTTATGCAAAGTAATACACTGATTAGCATAATTTACAGCAGTATTCCTTCTACCTATAAAGGCCTTGATATAAAAGGTAGACATGTAATTTGTTTCAAACGGCATAATCAACCCTACTATGCCACTTTGGAAAACTTAACAGAGCTTCAGCTAGAAAATTTGGCACAACATTTTTCAATTCAATTACCCAATGCCCTTGCTGCCATGAAGGAAACTTCATAGCAAAGACTAGTTTTGAAAATGAAAAAGCCATGGCCTGTTATGCATTTTTAGCCGTCAACAATAGGCCATTAGACTTAAAAAGAATAAAGCTATCAGCTTCCTTTATTCTTATTTTAGTACCAATGCAATTCGGTATCGTCTACTTCACTAGGGCTTTCTGCTACACTGCTGTTCAAACTAGCAAGATCTACTGCTGGTGCTGGCGATTTTAACATTTTTCTTGCATTATTGGCGCCAAACACCAAGGCTGTTGCAGTGGCTGCTGGGATCAGATAATTGGCAGAATTTTTAGGATCGTTATAATCCATCATTTGACCCATTAGCATCAAAGCAGGTGCAGGCCAAATTTCAGAAAAAAGTGCGGCAGTTGCGCTGAGCGGACGAGATGGCCTGTATTCAGAAAGCATCTTGGTAACAACCAGTGCGGCCCAGATAGAAAGTCCAAGCGCCCCATAATTCTTTGGCCCCATTTTTCCGGCAAGATCAAAACCTAAGCCTAGCAAAAAAACCCAAGCCGTAGCGCGGCCCCCAAAATCAGCTAATGGCTCAACTACAACTTGATTAAACCCGCTGAATTTTTCTTTACAGAGCTTACTGGCTAGCAATAAGAACAGGCCTGCTGCAAAGGCTGTCGCAGCCATGAAAGCAGGTGGAATAACAGCCTGTTGGTATGGGATTTCAGTGTCTAAAAGATCAAAAGCACCTACGATTAATAACGGCATAAAAAAGGCTAAAGTTTTGCCCGCATCGTTCAAAAAATTAAGCGCCGGGTTATCGAGCGTTCCTGCATGCGCGCTATAAACTGCAGTAAAAGCAGCCAGCCCTAACATCACTGCGGTAGCAACCGGTCTGAAATAAGGAAGACTGGCCGCTCCAAAAACCCAACCTGCGGTAAAGGCCCCGCCTGCAGCATTGCCCTGGCCTATCTTAAAGCCTGCTTTAGCCAGCTCCCATTTGTTGAGAGCTGCTGCATTATGCTTGATTAGCGCTTCATTTAACTGCTGCGTTCCATGCGGCATACGGGTCTCTTTTTTAAGATAATGGATTGCGCAAAATAATTGTTTCCTTTCTATCCGGGCCGGTTGAAATCATATCGATTTTAATGCTGATATGCTGTTCAATCGCTTTCAAATATTCTTTGGCCTTGGCGGGCAATTGCTCATATTCAGTTATGCCATAAGTTGATTGCTTCCAGCCTGGCATGGTGATGTAGATAGGCTCACAGCGGCCAAATAAACTGATATCGGCAGGCAGATAATCGATTTTATTTCCATCCAACTGATAGGCAATACAGATTTTAATTTCTTCAAGCTCGTCCAGTACATCTAATTTGGTAATACATAAACTGCTGATACTGTTAAGCTGAACTGATCTTTTTAAAGCGACAATATCCAGCCAGCCACAGCGTCTTTTTCGCCCTGTTACCGTACCGAACTCTTTGCCTACAACGCCAATATGTTCACCGATTTCATCAAATAGCTCGGTAGGGAAAGGCCCTCCCCCGACACGAGTAGCATAAGCTTTAGCTACTGCCACCACTTCGTCCAGATAGAGCGGCCCAAAACCTGTACCGGTTGCCGCTGCCCCTGCTGTGGTGTTAGATGAGGTCACATAGGGATAGGTACCATGATCAACGTCTAAAAAGGTGCCTTGAGCGCCTTCAAATATAATTGATTTGCCGGTAGCTCTGATTTCATGCAGTAAAGCTGTGGTATCGGTAATTAAAGCCCTGAACTGTTCTGCTTGCGCTAAGGTTTCTGCAATCATTTTTTCAGCATCCAGCGCTTCAGCTTTATAATAATACTGCAGTATAAAGTTATGATATTGCATTAAGCTTCTTAACTTCTCAGCGAATTTTTCCGGGTGCAGCAAATCTCCGACCCTAAGCGCCCTTCTTGCGACTTTATCTTCATAAGCAGGTCCAATCCCACGCTTTGTGGTTCCAATGGCCTGACTACCCAACGAACTTTCTCTGGCATGATCTAAAGCAACGTGAACAGGCAAAATCAGAGGACAGTTTAAGCTAATTTTTAGTCTTGATTTAACTGGAATGCCTTTTTGCTCAAGCATTTGCATCTCTTTGCATAAAGCCTCAGGAGATAGGACTACGCCGTTTGCAATAATGCTAATAATTCCTTCATGTAAAATTCCAGAAGGGATTAACTGTAATTTGGTCACTTCGCCGTTAATAACCAAGGTATGCCCTGCATTATTACCGCCTTGGAAACGTACCACGGCTGATACCTGAGGGGTCAGCATATCAACAATTTTACCCTTGCCTTCATCGCCCCACTGGCCACCTAATACTACAATACTTTTTCCCATACCAGATTGTCCTTTAAAAATTGGCAGTCAAAGCCCCTCAGGATACTGAATATCGATGCGGCTTGCAACTCTCTTTACCCATTAGATCGATCATCAGGGTTTATACGAATTTAAATACTTCAGAAACTGGCCTTGCGGCTTAACCACTAATACTGTGTTTTTAGAAGTTAATAGCTGCTGATAAAGCTGCATGCTTCTATAAAAAGCATAAAACTGAGGATCTTTTTGATAAGCTTTATTATAAATTTCCTGGGCCTGCGCCTCGCCTTGCCCTCTAATGCTAGCTGCTTGCACTTGCGCATTATTAATCACTGAATTAACTGCAAGCTGACCCTGTTCTTTAATCTGATCTACTTCTTGCTTGGCCTGAGCGGTCACTTGATTGGCCGAGGCCTGGGCGGAATCCTGCATGTTTTGATACACTTTATTCAGCATATCAGGCGCATAGTGAAGGCCTTGCACATTGATATCGATAATTTGAATTCCTGTTTTTGCAGCGGATTGAGACAAGCTTGTATTTAGACCTTGAGTCAGGCTATTACTCGGCTGGCCTAAAAGTTGCGCGAGTGTTTTTTTGCTCACTCCCTGCTGAATAGTCGCACTGATATTTTGCTTAAGCCAACTGTCAATTTGACCGCTGTTGGCATGAGTATTATTTACATAGATGACGCTGTTTTGAATGCTCCAAAATACAGACACATCCACTAGAACATTCATCTTATCTTGAGTAGTTGCTGCTATAGCCGAGATAGTACTGTTATGAGCACGCATATCTATTTTTTGAATAGGTGCTGGCCAGGGAGCTGTGATATAAAAGCCGGGCTTTAAAATTTCTGGCCCGGTCTTTTTAAAAACAACCCCTTGTTGATACGGTTCAATAATGCTGCATGCTAAATATAAAGCGATTAAGCCTAGACCCAGGAATCCTAATATTATGCTCTTAATCTTCATTGCTTTGGGCCTCCTTCCATCTTAAATAAGCACTCAGTTTATCCTGAGATGAAGAAGCAGACTGTTTGCTTACAACAGGAATAAGCGCTGAAGAACTTGAACTTGCAGCCGGACTAGCAACATCTCCTGTATTTTGCCATAAATTAGAAGGCAAATTGACTGAGGCATTGGCATCAACTACGACCACACGACCGCTAGCATAAACTTTTTGCATGGTGTCATAGTACATTCTTTCTCGAGTCACCTGCGGATTTTGCTGATATGCAGGCAAAATAGCTAAAAACTCGGCAACCTCTCTTTGTGCTTTTGGAACAGCTTGGACTGCTTGATCTTGGGCCTGCTTAATAATTTGCGCCGCTTGAGCTTTTGCAGTCTGCATCGCAGTATCTACCTGCTGTTGTGCCTGGGCCTGCATATTTTGCGCATTCTGCGTAGCATTTTGAATGCTGCTCAAAACGCTTTGCACTGAATCGGGAACACTTACATTCTGAACGGCAACGCTGCTCACATTAACCCCTAGCTTATATTGATCGCAAAGCTGCTGAATTTGTTGCTGCAATGTCTGATTCAGATTAGCACTACTTTGAAGCAAATTCGCCAAGCTCATATTTCCTACATCCTGGGTTAATTTGGCTTCAGAAATTTGCTGCAAAGCAATAGCCGGATTACTGGTATTAAACAAATATTGCTGTGCACTTTTAACCTGATACTGCATCGTAAACTGCAAAGAGAGTACCGCCTGGTCCTGGCTCAGTAGCGACTCATCTAAATTCAATGTTAAGACTTGATTGCTATCAATAGAGTATTTGTGCTGAATAAATCTTGCAAACCAATGCCAACCGGGACTAATCGTTTCAAGCTTTCCAAATGAACTCAAGATCACTTCTTCATTTGGCTGAACCTGGTAAATCCCCGATATCCCCCACATACTAAATAATACTAAAAGCCCAGTGGCCCATGTTTTCCAAATAGAGTGAGGAGAAGGTGCTTGAGGATTTGGCTTTGCAGACTTGAATAAACTTTTAATAAAATTTTTAAGCTGTGCTTCTAGGTCTGGCAAGCCATGATGTGGCTTTTTTTGTGGGTCCCAAGCCATGTCTAACTCCGCAGGCGTATGATAAAACTATAGTAGCCCTTTATCAGAATTTTGTCGAATCAAAAATCTCGTCTAGCTTAACCCCTTCGCGTCGGCATAAATCCTCAAGATCGGCTTTAGGAATTTTAATGGTCAGCTCTGACTTACCTTCATCATCTATGCTTTCTTCCAATACGCATTGCTGCTGATAAAGTGCCGCCCTTAATTTACCCTGTTCCGGACTTAAACTGATAACACCCTGCAAAGTGCTTTGCATCAAAAGCCCGGCAATAGCATCTAACAATAAATTCATACCCTGGCCCGATTCTGCTGACAGCCAAACCTGGGCCGGCTTATTTTCTTCATCAAAATCTATTTTAGGAGAACGCCCTTCCAACAGGTCTATTTTATTCATGATTTTCAAACAAGGATGCTCTAGCGCCCCTATTTGCTGCAAGACTAATTCCACTTGAGTTTGATAGAGCTCTTTATCCGGATTGCTAGCATCAATCACATGCAACAATAAATCAGCTTCGACCGTTTCCTCTAAAGTAGCCCTAAAGGCCTCTACTAAATCATGTGGTAGGTTGCGGATAAACCCTACGGTATCGGCCAAAATCACTTTGCCAAGTTGTGGAACTTGAATTTGCCTTAAGGTTGGATCTAAAGTTGCAAATAGCTGATTAGCCGCATACACCTCAGAACCTGTTAAGCGATTAAATAAAGTCGACTTGCCTGCATTGGTATAGCCTACTATTGAGACCGTGGGAATCAAGGAACGCTTGCGTGCCTGCCTGCCTAGCTTTCTTTGGCCTCTTACTTTTTCCAGCCGCTTTTTAATCAGTTTTAAGCGATCTCTTATTAAACGCTTATCCATCTCAAGCTGGGTTTCACCCGGCCCTCTTAAGCCAATCCCGCCTTTTTGCCGTTCTAAGTGAGTCCAGCCCCTGACTAATCGAGTCGACATATATTGCAACTGGGCAAGCTCAACCTGAAGTTTACCCTCAAAAGTATGAGCTCTTTGCGCAAATATATCTAAAATCAAACCGGTGCGGCTTAGCACCCTGCATTGCAAAAGTTTTTCTAGGTTTCTTTCCTGGCCAGGACTAAGAGTATGATCAAATATCACCAAATTGGCTTCATTGGCTGTAATAATTTCTGCAATTTCATCGGCCTTACCTGAGCCGACAAATAGTTTGGCATCTGGAGCTGAGCGGCTGGCTTCTATTTCAGCAACAATTTCAGCTCCGGCAGAAAGCGCAAGTTCTCTAAGCTCAGATAAATCTGATTCTTCTTTGTTTTGAGAAAACTGCACGTGAACGAGCACTGCACGCTCACCCATATTGGGGCGTTCAAACATATTTAACCTGATAGTAGAATGATTTATTCGTCTTCGGTCTGGCCGTGATAATTAATCCCACGTGAAGGAACAATGGTTGAAATGGCATGTTTGTATACCATTTGATTCACTCCATTGTTGCATAATACCACAACAAATGAATCAAAGGATTCAATATTGCCTTGCAGCTTAATACCGTTTACCAGATAGATGGAAACGGGTACGTGTTCTTTGCGCAGCACGTTTAAAAACGGATCCTGTAAAACTGCCCCTTTTGACATATTGTTTTCCTCAAATTGTTATTATGTTCTAGCCTTGGGGGCAAGGCTGTTTCCCAGCTATAAAATAGGCGGAAAGTCAGTTTAGCAGGATTATTATTTAATCTCAATGCCTTGTTTTTAAGCTAAACTATCACCCTTAAAATTGTGCGCCTTTAGACAATCGAATTGAACTGATTTAGTATGGAAAATATTGGTTTTTATTTTTTATTATTCATTCTATACAAGAGGAGAGAGTAATGAAAAGGCTAAAGACTTTAGGGATAATCACCATGCTGGCATTGCCTTTGGCAGCTCATGCTGATTGGATCCATCAGTATTATGCAGGTATCGGCACAGGCTTTCAGTTTAATGATTTGCAAACCAGCTTGGATATTCTTTCCATTACGTCGGGCAACCACTATAACTATCAATTCAGCAATAAACAGACTACAGAATTTGCCAACCTGATGTTTGGGCTGGCTTATCAAGAAGATCAAAATTACTGGGCAGTTGAAGCCGATGCTTACTATAACGGCAGCCACAATAATTCCGGCTTCTATAGCAGCAGCGATACTACCAATTACGATCTGTTAAGCCAAATGCCCTGGCGCTTTGAATTGGATGGAGTATACGGCCGTTACTTCAACCCCAAAGCCATGGCTTATCTAAAAGTAGGCGCGACAACCGGACAGCTTAAGGCCACCTTCAATGCCTACAACCCTCCTCCTGGAGGCCAGCTAGGTAACACTGAAGTTGACAAGCAGCTATATGGCGGCTTAATCGGTCTGGGAATTAAATACACGCTCAATCCACGTTGGGTCATAGGCGCAGAAGCAGATTATATTCAATTCTTCAACGCTTCTTTAAATGTTGGAAACATCTATAGAAACTTTCCAACCAATCAGAATTTTAAATTTAAAAACTCCAGCTATTTATTAAAAGCCTATATCAGTTATTTGTTCTAATGTAAGCCAGATAAAAAAATACCCGGGCGACCGGGTATTTTTATGTCTTATTTATTTAAGCAGGCCTTACATCTTGCTCTAAATCCACTGCTTCAGCTTCCGCTTGCAACATATAAATGGGCGTGATTTTAGCCATAATTCCTGTATTGCTTGTTGGGCAGCCCGGTTGGTCTGGCTGAAAAGTTCCATTTATCACGCGTGTTTGCCCCATTTTAACACCGGATTGAAGCTGAAAACCGGCCTGTGCATAGAGCCCCTCTGCAGTGCTATAACTTAAACCTTGCGTAGTTTGGCAACAACGATTGTATTGTGAATCCACGGTGTTTTCAGGGAAGTTTTGATCACATTGTCGATCCACGAAAAAGTTATAAGCTGGATTAACATTATAACAATAGCCCCAAGCTCCTTGAACATCAGCAATGGGTTTGCTGCTATTAGTGCTTGCAAATTGCACGCCTGTTAACGGATAGAATGGCTTATTCGATAAGGTGGAAACTTGCTTAGCTGCAAGTACGCTTACTCCATCGCACTGTGGAACAGGTGTGGGAGTCGGGCTTGGAGTGGGCGAAGGCCCCGGACTTGGCGGAACTCTATAGCTTCCTGCACTGGTTAAAACATTAGAATCGTTACGAGTGCCAGCTGTGTCAAAAACTTGAGTATAAATAGTCGCATTGTCCCCACTGCAGCCCGTTTGCAAGCCTTGCATTGTCGAAGTTAAGTCTATAGCACCTTTGAGGTTTATAGTACTTAAACTGCGTGGAAAACTGGAGTTAACAGCAATAAGCGTAGTTTGGCCATTAACAGTTAACTGGCAGCTACTTTGCCCAGAACTAATAAGCTGCATACCTAAATGGGCGCTATTCGCTTCAGCATCGCCCAAGTTTTGCACAGCAAATTGCCCAAATGGTCGATAGCTTTGGCCCTGAGCTAGGCTAGCATTTTGCTCACCGCTAATGATTAAAGGCAAAACAGGAGGAGGACCTGGAATATAGTGGGTATGGGTCTTTATGGTTTCTGTTGTGCGGTTTTTTGCATCAACGGCATAAACGCTTAGATCAAGCGCAGCCTCCTGATTACCCGCCCCTATGGCTTGAGTTTGATTAAAAGCACTATTGGCTTCAGCCAAAGAGCCAAACGGCACGCTAAAGCTTCCGTTAAAATTTTGAGCATTAACCAAAGTTTCTCTGTCGGCAAATCGTAAAGTGAAATTAGAGCTAAGACTCTGCAATGAGGCATATGCAAATAACAATACAGCAGATACAGTCTGATCATGGCCACTTAAATAAGTAGCATTGATGGGATAGGCAATTTCGCCATCATAAATGGTGGTATTTTCGCGCTGGTTTTGAATTATAATGCCATCGCTGACAGGCTTCTTGCGCCCCAGAAAGAAAACCATAAAAAAAATAAATAATCCGAGCCCTATAGAACTACCTACCCCTATACCGACTTTCTTTGCAGTAGAAAGCTCATTCCAGCCCTTTTTAACCTGCTCCCATTTACCTGGAGCTTGTGCCTGAGTTTGCGCCGAAGGGACAGATGCCTCAGCTGTGCCCAATAATGGCGCATTTAAATCTTC
>JARDZR010000130.1 GCA_029240715.1 Gammaproteobacteria bacterium | reverse complement strand
GCCAAACGGAACCAGCATGAATAAAACTAAAATTAATGAAATTTTTAAGCGATTTCAAGCAGCCAACCCAAAGCCTACTACTGAGCTTGAATATTCCTCTGTATTTGAACTGCTTATTTCAGTGATTCTTTCGGCCCATACTACCGATAAAAGCGTGAATAAGGCCACCAGAGAGCTTTACAAGTATGCCAACTCGCCTGAAACGATTTATGCTTTGGGAGAAGAAACGCTAAGGCAAGCCATTAGAAACGTCGGCCTTTCCAACTCCAAAGCCAAGCATATTATTCAAACCTGTAAAATTCTGATAGAACAATACGACTCAAAAGTCCCCGCCACTAGGGAAGCTTTAGAATCCTTACCAGGGGTCGGCAGAAAAACCGCCAATGTCATTTTAAATACCGCTTTTGGCCAGGAAGCTGTAGCGGTGGACACTCATATATTTAGGGTTGCTAACCGGACCAATATTGCCCCCGGCAAAAATGTGAGGCAGGTCGAGGAAAAACTCTTAAAAGTCCTGCCAAAATCCCATATTTTGGATGCCCATCACTGGCTGGTGCTACATGGCAGATATACCTGCATTGCAAGAAAGCCTAAGTGCCCGGATTGCCTTATCAAAGATTTGTGTGAATATCCTGACAAAACCTTGTAAAGATTTAATATTTCCTTAAGCTTCATCCGCTAATATAACTACAAATAATCGCCATGGACGGTGAAATTATGTATGCAAGCTCTGAAGCCAGTTCAATTAAGCCAGTCACTTTAGATGAATACTCATCTCTGGTTAGAGAATACAACCAAAGTAAATTCATTGCTAAAGCAGCTGAACTGTTAGAAGCCCATTACAAAGGAAGAGAAAAACCAGAGGGTTATTGCAATGGCTTAGCAAGCCTTTGGGCATATAAAAAGGCCCAAGGCAAAGAAGATGAGTTTTTTGAGCTTTATGCCTCTATTATTAATTGGGATAATAGCACCAAGCCGACTGAAGCCATACTTAGCTTTATTGATCATGTAGCTTATTTACAATCCCCTCAAACCTATTCTGATTATGCGGATTTTACTCAAACGAGCTTTGAGGAGAACATTGTCATGCTCAACATTGACTCGTTTCGAGTTAAGTGTGACTTTAACTTATGCTTCAACTTTAGCAAAGATGAGCTTCAATCCACATTTTTTATTATAACGCCAATATAGGCTTGGAAATGGAAATAGATAAAGAAGATCTAGCCGGCTTGCTATTCAAGGATCTAAATGCCGGCCGCTGTGGTAAATATTTACCGCTTCGAATCGACGCCTATTCAGACCAGGCTTCTGCGCCTGTTGCTTACCCCAAAGCTCTTAGTATTGTTCAAGAGCTTCTCACTGTCGATCCCAATTTTGAAAGAAATGATGCCTGGCCAGAAGACAGCGCTTTGGTTTCTGCAGCATCTATTGGCGATCTTAAAATAGTTGATTATTTGACCTCTAATGAGGCTGAAGTTAACACCGAGGTTGTTGAAGCTGCTGCTTTTGAAAACCAGTTTGAAACAATTAAACATCTGCATGAATCAGGATATGATGTAAGCGCTGCTATTTTAATCTATGCCTTAAATAATTTTTATGAGCAAATTCAGGAACTTATTGATATAGGCTTGGATGTCAATTATACAACTGAAAATGGTGATTGCGCATTAAAAATTGCTATAGAAACCGGTAATTATAAGTCGGTTGAAACGCTGCTTAAAGCCGGCGCCTGGTTTGAAGGAGCCAATACTTTAAGCCCTGCATCTGATCATGAGCGGATTAAAGCAATACTGAACGCTTATGCAAGATATTACAATACTTGCCCATTTGCTGCGGCATTCTTATTGACCGATCCAGACAGGCAAACCCCAAGCCCTACTGAGTAAGCTCAAACATAATTGCCAAGGACGGTAAATATATGCAAGGATCAGCGCTAGAAACAAGCAGCAAAAAATCTACAGGCATTTCTGTAAGCATTCATTTTGGGCAAAAGCAATTTATTGAAGCATCCAGTGAGCTTCTAAAAGATCACCCCGATTATCAAAGGGGATTTTGTAACGGGCTTACTTTTCTTTGGGCTTATTTTAAATCTGTTGGTCACGAAGCGGATTTTTTCAAACTTTACTCTTCGATTTTAGCCCGTGAGCCGGGGTCAGAATTCACTCCTATGATGAAGCGCTTTATTGAAGTGATAAAACATTATCAAAAGCCAGAGGCTTATGGCTCCCCCTTCGAGCAAACGGATTTTGCTAATAATATTAACAGCATCATTCCAGCTTACTCTCCAACAGTGGAGCCCGAATATCAAATCTGCTTTAATTTTACTGAATATGAACTCGAGTTTATTTTGAAGCGACTTCCTGTTGATAAAAAAATGCTTTTATTCTATTCGCCTAACCACGTAATAGGCGCGATGAAGATCGACGGGGTTTATCATATTTATGATCCTAATGTCGGGAGAGAGATCGCTAGCGACTCTGAAGTCGCCCTCGCCAAATTTATTTGCATTAGCATGCTACAACATGCTCCTCGTGCTGGAAAATGCTTGCCTTTGAGTATTAAGGTTTATAAGCATTCTACCCAAAGCACTCCAAGCTACTTTACTCCGGCAGAGCTGATCGAGCACGTGCTTAAATATAGGGGAGATATTAAAAGAGATGATGCATGGCCGGGATTTACGAGTCTACATTACGCTGCAGCAAGAGGTGATCTTCAATCAGTTAACGCTCTTTTGCCCTCAAGCAATATTCATTTGGAATATAATGGTACGACACCCATAGAAGTTGCAAGCTATTTTGATCATTACACAATGCTTAGACCCTTATCTCAGGCCGGAGGGGATATCAATTTAGCATTGTTAGAGGCCGCTAAAATGGGTAATGAACTTAGTGTTACTGAATGCATTATGCTAGGAGCCAAACCTGACTATAAAGACGAAGAAGGTTTAACGGCTTTAGATTATGCTGTTATTTCGAATAAAAGGTCAATGGTTAAAATATTACTTAATGTTGGCGCCTGGTCTGCTCATGCCATTGATCTGGCCATCAGCAATGCATATGGAGATATTACAAATGACTTGGCCGCAGCCCTTCTAAACCGATGCAGAACCGTCACGCCTTTTTACCTGCCAGGTCAACAACAGGCTACTGCGCTTCAATTAGCCCCTGGTGCTTCGCCTTAAATTATGGGATAGTAAGGCAAACACTATAAGCGATAAGCCATGCTATTTTCTGATAACCGAGAGCAGTTAAGAAATTTCTATATCCAGACCTGGAAAAAGGCCAGAGAAGGCCTAGCCTTAGACTCTCTCGAACAGCAAATTGCCAAAGTGATTAGCGAGCACCCCGAATATCATGCTTATTTGCAGCAAGAGAAATCTTTGGAGGCAGAGTTTTTACCTGAACTTGGGCAGAATAATCCTTTTTTACATATGGGCTTGCATTTAGCGATTCGAGAGCAAGTCGCTACAGATCGCCCTGCCGGCATTCAAAATATCTACCAGCAGCTTTTAATCACCAAAAAAGACGCGCTTGAAGTTGAACACTTGATGATGGACCATCTGGTTGAAGCCATATGGCAAGCACAAAGATCACAATCCATGCCTGATGAGCAAGCTTATTTAA
>JARDZR010000038.1 GCA_029240715.1 Gammaproteobacteria bacterium | reverse complement strand
TTCAAAATCCACGTCTCCCACCAGTTTGCCGTTATCTAAGCGATTGATTCCAACGTCAATGACCATGGCGCCGGGTTTAATCCATTCAGCCTGAATAAAGTGGGGTTTGCCCACTGCAGCAACAAGAATATCGGCTTGCTTAACAAATTGAGGCAGATTTTCAGTAAAACGATGGCAAACGGTGGTGGTGCATTTCTGCAGCAAAAGCTCAAGGCTCATCGGCCGTCCCACTATGTTAGAAGCCCCTACTATGACAGCATGTTTGCCCGCAATGTTTTCACCGGTGGAGTGAAGAAGGTAGACTACGCCTTTTGGGGTGCAGGGTCGAAGTCCGGGGCGTCTTTGTGCTAATAAGCCGATATTATAAGGATGAAAGCCATCTACATCCTTTTTAGGATCAATCGCATCAATCACTTTATCGGTATTGATATGTTCAGGCAAAGGCAGTTGAATTAAAATGCCGTCGATAGAGCTATCATGGTTAAGCTGTTCAATGAGCTTGAGCAGTTCCTGTTCTGATGTATGCTCAGGCAAATCATAGTGTTTGGAAACAAAGCCCACCTCTGCACAGGCCTGTCTTTTATTTCTTACATAAACTTGTGAGGCGGGGTCACTGCCAATAATAACAACAGCAAGGCCGGGTGCTCTAAGCCCGTTTTCAATGCGTTTGGCTACTGCTCGTTTAATTTTATCACGTAGCTGTTGGGATAGATTTTTGCCATCGATAATCTGAGCTGTCATGTCTTTCCTATAAATTATTTGTAATATTGTTCGCCCTCGAGCAAAAAACATGCTAGCATGCCTTGCTAACTTCAATTGCCGGAGTTTAGCCCATGTTACGTATAGTTCAAGATGCTATCACTTTTGATGATGTATTGTTAGTGCCTGATTTTAGCACTGTGCTTCCTAAAGATGTTGCTTTAAATACTCATATTACTAAAAAGATTGCCTTAAATATCCCAATCGTCTCAGCTGCAATGGATACTGTGACTGAAGCCAGGCTTGCCATTGCTTTAGCTCAAGAGGGCGGGATCGGTATTATTCATAAAAATATGAGTATAGCCCAGCAGGCTGCTCAAGTCAGACAGGTTAAAAAATTCGAAAGCGGGGTAGTCAAAGATCCTATTACCGCAGCTCCCACCATTACTATTCGCCAGTTATTAGCTTTAACTGAAATGCATCAGTTTTCGGGGGTGCCCGTAGTTGAAGGCAATAATTTAATTGGTTTGGTCACAAGCCGAGATGTGAGATTTGCTACCGATCTAGATCAGCCCATAGCACAAATTATGACGCCAAAACATAAATTGGTGACGGTAAAAGAGGGTGCAAGTCGAGAGCAAATTATAAAATTATTGCATGAGCACCGTATCGAAAAAGTATTGGTGGTCAATGATGATTTTGAGTTAAAAGGTTTAATTACCGTAAAAGACATTCAAAAAGCCAAAGAAAAGCCTTTAGCTTGTAAAGACGAGGCGGGCCAGCTCAGAGTAGGGGCCGCAGTCGGAACAGGAGGCGATACTGAGCAAAGAGTCGAGGGCTTAGTTAAAGCTGGGGTAGACCTCATCGTGGTAGACACTGCACACGGTCATTCCCAAGGGGTTATAGAACGGGTGCGCTGGATTAAAAAGCATTTTCCAGCAGTGCAAATTATTGGTGGAAATATCGCCACAGCAGATGCAGCAAAAGCTTTGCTTGAAGCGGGTGCTGATGCAGTGAAAGTGGGGATAGGTCCTGGTTCTATTTGTACTACCAGGATTATCGCAGGCGTGGGAGTGCCTCAGTTAACTGCTATTTCGGATGTAGCCGAAGCCCTTAAAGGTTCAGGAGTTGCCGTAATTGCAGACGGTGGAATTCGCTACTCAGGGGATATTGTTAAAGCAATAGCAGCGGGTGCTACTTGTGTTATGGTGGGGGGGCTATTCGCCGGGACTGAGGAATCTCCGGGTGAAGTTGAATTATTTGAAGGACGTTCTTATAAATCCTATCGGGGCATGGGCTCTATTGCTGCCATGGCAAAAGGCTCATCTGACCGCTATTTTCAAGAAGGAGCTAATCAAGAGAAGTTGGTTCCAGAAGGAATTGAAGGCCGTGTTCCTTATAAAGGTTCTTTAATCGCGGTGGTGCATCAGCTATTAGGAGGCTTGCGCTCAGGCATGGGTTATACCGGTTGTGCCACGATTAATGAGCTTAGAGAGAAGGCTAAATTTGTTCGAATTTCCAGTGCGAGTATCGGTGAGTCCCATGTTCATGATGTGACCATTACTAAAGAACCGCCTAACTACCAAATTCGATCAAGATAATGGCGCTTGATTATCAATAAAGGTGATCTAAATGAAACAAGATATTCATCAACATAAAATTTTGATATTAGACTTTGGTTCTCAATACAGCCAGTTGATTGCAAGAAGAGTGCGTGAGATTGGAGTGTATTGCGAGCTATACGCATTTGATGCATCGGAACAAGCTATTAAGGATTTTAACCCCAGCGGTATTATTTTGTCAGGCGGGCCTGAGTCAGTTAACGTAGCGATCCATTTTAGAGCACCTAATATTGTGTTTGAACTAGGCTGTCCTGTACTTGGCATCTGTTATGGGATGCAGACTATGGCTAATCAGCTTGGCGGCAAAGTAGTGGCTGGCTCTAAGCGAGAATTTGGGCATGCAAAAGTTATGAAATTGCCGGTTATTTCTCGATTATTGGATAATTTGCCTGAGCAGTTTAGTGTATGGATGAGTCATGGAGATAAGGTTGAGGCGTTGCCAGAAGGCTTTTCTGCTGTTGCTTCATCAGATAACACTGCCATTGCCATGATGGCCAATGAAGCTAAAGGCTATTATGGTATTCAGTTTCACCCAGAAGTGACTCATACCGAATATGGCAAACAAATGTTGGAAAACTTTGTGCTGCATATTTGTGCCTGCAAAGCTTTGTGGACCTCTAGCAATATCATCGAGGAGTCGATTGCCAAAATTCGCGATACGGTAGGCAAAGATGAGGTGATATTGGGCTTATCCGGCGGAGTAGATTCTTCAGTAGTGGCAGCCTTATTACACCAAGCCATAAAAGATCAGCTTACTTGTGTGTTTGTCGATACCGGACTGTTAAGGTTAAACGAAGGCGATCAGGTCATGCAGCTATTTGCCGAAAATATGGGCATCAAGGTACTGAGAGTCAATGCTGAGCAAAGATTTTTGCAGGCATTAGAAAACATAAATGATCCTGAAGCTAAGCGCAAAATTATCGGCAAACTGTTTGTTGAGATATTCGAAAAAGAAGCAGAAAAACTGAACAATGCCAAGTGGCTGGCCCAGGGTACAATTTACCCTGATGTGATTGAGTCGGCAGGAAGTGCTACAGGTAAGGCCCATGTGATTAAATCTCACCATAATGTGGGAGGCTTGCCTGAAAATATGAACTTAAAATTGCTCGAACCTTTACGAGAGCTCTTTAAAGATGAGGTCCGAAAAATTGGAGTTGAGCTTGGCTTGCCGCGTGGTATGGTTTACCGGCATCCTTTCCCAGGTCCTGGCTTGGGGGTGAGAATTTTAGGTGAGGTGAAAAAGCAGTACGCTGATCTACTACGACAGGCTGATGCTATTTTTATTGAAGAGCTCAATAAGTCAGGTTGGTATGACAAGGTTTCCCAAGCTTTTGCGGTATTCTTGCCGGTACGCTCGGTGGGGGTCATGGGCGATGCCCGTAAATATGACTATGTGATTGCCCTAAGAGCAGTCCAGACCATTGATTTTATGACAGCGAGATGGGCGCATTTGCCCTATGAGTTGCTAGAGCATGTTGCACACCGCATTGTTAACGAGGTGGATGGCATTTCAAGGGTGACTTACGATATCACAGGCAAGCCTCCAGCAACCATTGAGTGGGAGTAGTGTTCGATACATACTTGTAAATGAATACTCTTGCCTTACCAGCTGTTTAAGCCCATTCATTTGGGCTTTTTTATTTGTAACAGCTTTGAGGCTAATTTCCTTACCTGTTAAGATAAAACTTTGCTAATTTATCTTTACTGGAGGACTTATGCCAAGATCTATCCCGCAAGATAATAAAAGAAGTCGCAAGTTTGTTCGTCAAGACATTAAGAAATCACGCCAATCAAGCTTTAATTCAAAAACCGCTTTTGCAATAGCGGGATTGGGTTTAGCGAGGCAAGTTGCTGCTGATTTAGAAAGTAGGCCGCGCCTTTTAACTCCTGGGGATGGATCTGATGAGGTTGCAGTTGATTCTTATCAAAGCTGCTTTCAGGACGCCACTAAGCAAAGTATTTATTGTTTGGCTGTTGGTAAATACACTAATTTCTTCGATTTCGGTGACTATGCCAAAAGCGCTTATAGTTTGTTTAAATACAGCATAGAGTCTTTGAATACGACATCGAATATTTGCCAGTCAATGATTGGAGAAACTGTTCAGGGAGAAAACTGTCAAACTCTCAATACTTGGCAAGAGCCTCCAGGTTATGTCTTTGCAAGAGCCGGCTTGCAAATTTGCCAGATTAATGGAACGGTATTTTCCAGAAATCAAAATCTTGAGGAGTGTATTGCTAAGCAATTCAACGTTACAGTTATACCAAAGATCCATACTTATTATCAGGGCTATAATGGTGGCTATTCTTTTGGAGAAAGGGTGGGGGCAGCTAGAGGTGCTATAGTCACAGTGTCTTCAATGGTGCTTCTATATATGTTTGTATCTTGGCTCGCGGCTAAAAGAGATCAAAATGCAGGGGGTTATCAAAGGCTTAACAATAATGCACCAAGAGAACCGCTGGTTGGAATTGGCGTGGGGGCCGGAGAGGAAGTCAATCATGTCAGAAGAAGGAGAGGCTCTTCTGTTAGCATAGGCTCAGGCCCAGCATTATAAAGCATTGAATTTATGCTGCAATAAGCCCATTCATTTGGGCTTTTTTATTATGCGCAATCGCAGCCCGACGTTTAGCTAAAGGCCTGATATAAATTTTAATGAAGCCTGTTTGGCTAATTTTTAACTGTGCGCAATTGATATTAAAGCTCTTGGCATGCTAATTTGGCTTTGCTACTTAAGCCACCATTAAACATTCAAGGAGATTGAGACATGCCAGCTGACTTATCCCGTGTTAGTAGACAATACCGAAAAGCCATGAAATTTAGTGAATTACAAGTAGCTCAAAGTAAAAAAAGGATGCCATATACTAAAAAAGATCATATAAGTACAGCCCTTGCTGCTGTCGTTACTGTGGCAAGTCTTGCTTGCGCCAAAGCTATGGATCCTTATGGCAGTTGGACTTATTGCGGTCAGCCTAAAGATGGAAATGGAGCTTACTGCGTCAGCATATCATCAACAGAATGGGATACTTCACCTGAATCGATGCCTGGTCCTGAAATTGAAGGGACTTCACCTTATACTGTGATGACTGGATTTGCACAAAATGTGACCGGTGATGGGTGTTTTATGAGCTTTTACCCCTCAAATTCTACAAGTCAATGCAATGGCACAGTGATAGGGCCATACCTTTATGCTCAACAAGAGCCTGAAGCACCTATGCCAGATCTTTTTGGTTTTAATGTGTCTGCAGAGTTTGCTGCATGCCAAGACTCTCAAGGCAATCGTCCTAACCCCAATAGCTCTATTGCTAGCTGTTTCTGGCAAGCCCAAAAGGATGCCGATCAAGCGGCGATCTCTTTGTATTCAACAGGGCCATCCTATCCCACTGATCCAGGGCTTTCTACAGGGACTAAGGCAGCAATCATAGGAAGTTTAAGCGCAATTGGAATAATAGCAGTAGGTGCTTGCGCAGCGTATAATAGAAAATTCAACTGTGCTAAAAGATCAGAGACTGCTTCTGCCAAACAGTCTTTAGTCGCTGCGGAGGTTTAAAGCTTCGCATTATTTAATGAATTTATGCTGCACTAAGCCCATTTAATATGGGCTTTTATTTAACTGTGCGCAATTGATATTAAAGCTCTTGGCATGCTAATTTGATTTTGCTATTTATCAATCCAACAAGGAGCAAAACATGCTAAGAGGCTTATCTTGTAATGAAGTGGGCGGATACTCCCGATCAACCCTATAATTTGACTACCTAGTGCTTTGAAGATAGCAGCGGTAACTATTGTGTGAATAGCACAGTAAAAGCCATGCCATGTGGTGATGGGCCGGCTTACCCAATAGTGGATACTGGGCAAGGAATTACTCCGGCTACTATTTTTAATACGACAATCAATGGAATTGCTCAAGCTTGCAATATGACTATAGCTTTATTCAATCAGAGCACTTCTTGTAATTTCTCTGCTTTTAGCAATCAATATGATTATAGCCAAATAGGAGGGGCGTCAGGGCAATGGTGGAATACAGAATTTGATGTGGCTGCAGGAGGCCCTTGCAATGCCAGTACAGCTTTTAATGGAACGTGCTTTTATAATCAATTAGTTGCGGCGCAAAATGCAAGTGTTGCTTTATATCCCACGCCCAGCCCAGAACCTCATGCACGAGGCCTTATTGGCCCTTCTGCTGGTGAGATAGCAGGTATAGTTATTGGAGCGCTTGCGGGGATAGGAGGCGCAATATATTGTTGGCATAAGTGTAGAAATAGAAATGCTCAAAGTGGGGCTGATCAATACGAAAATCTCAGAGCACAGCCTGATGTAGCCTAATACAGCTAAGTCTTACTTTAAGGCCCGCATGCGGGCATTTTATTTATAAGAGCTGGAAGGTTGGCGCAATCATCGTTACAATGCTCAAAAAACAAAGGCTTTTTTGAGAGTATGCAGGACGAATATTTTATGCGCCATGCTTTAATGCTGGCCCAAAAAGCACAGGATAGGGGTGAGGTCCCGGTTGGTGCGGTCATTGTTTTAGATAATCAAATTATTGCAGAGGGCTATAACCAGCCCATTTTGTCGCATGATCCTTCGGCCCATGCTGAAATGGTTGCGATTCGATTTGCTGCTAATAATTTAGCCAATTACCGGTTATTAAATACTACACTCTATGTCACCCTTGAGCCATGCACTATGTGTTTGGGGGCGATGGTGCATGCTAGAATTAAGCGTTTGGTTTATGCCGCCTCTGACCCGAAAACCGGTGTGATTGAAAGCGCAGCCAAGCTCGCTAATTCCAGCTTTTTTAACCACAAGCTTGAGATGACATCTGGTACATTGGCAGAAGAATCAGCTGCTTTACTCAAAGCTTTTTTTCAAAGCCGGCGATAACTTATCTGGGAACAGCTGATTGAGTCGTATTTTTCTTATGCGCTTTGATTATTTTTTCAAAAGTCCTGCCTGTTTCTTCTTTTGTCATACCCGTAAGGCCAACCATGGCATGCTTAGTTAGGGGGTGGTCTTTACCTAATCTCTGATTTGCCATTGCAACAGCTTTTTGGATGGTTTGGATTGCCTCATCTTTTTGACCAAGCCTATACTGCAAAGAAGAAATTTTTACCCAATTCTCAATGCAGAACCCAGGAAGATTACAGTTTTCAAGCTCAGCAATTTCAACTGCACGTTGCAAATATTTAAGGGCGCTGCTAGGTTTGCTGCCCATCTCTAAATAACCTAAAACGGCATAAGCATTCACTGAGTATACATGGAGTGGGGCATGGTTAAGTTCAAATATTCTTAAAGCTTCTGTAGCCCATTGGCGTATTTCATTTTGGTCTTTGCTATAAGTGCACATTTTGTCTAAATAGATCGCAACATTTATATGGTCTTTGCCAAAAGCTTTCTTACAAATTTTTAGCCCGCGTTCAAGCCAATACATTTTTTCTTCAGGAAGCTCTGACATGCCCACAAGGGATTCAATTGAAGGTAAAATGCGATAATGCTGAGGTCCATATTGCTTTTCCAAGCTTGCTAAGGCCGCTTCAATTTTTGCTCTACCTTGACTGGGGTTTAAGAAAAGTTGCCCTTCAAAAACATGCCAGGAGGTAATATCTTCAAATTCTATCGTACCTTGCTTAATTATGGGCAGTGATGCAGTTGTAAAAAGGTCGAATGCCAGAGCTGTGTCCTGTGATTCTAATAAAGCTTGAGCAATTTCAACCCCTAAGCTTGCACTATAAGGATCAGCAGGTAGTTGTTTTAACATTTTAGCAGCTCTTTTTAAGGGCTTATTACGTCGAGCTACATTTCCATATTTATCATATTCTGCTAAAGCCAAACGAAATAAAATTCGAACGTGTTCGAGTGAATTGGGTTTTTTTGCCTCAATAATCATAAAAGCTCGAGTTAAAAGCTCTATTTCTATATCAGTATTGCCTAGCTCACGTTCAGCTTTTGCCAACCAGCGTAAATTAACAGCAACTTGAGTACTGTCTTTACCATATAAGGATTCGTTAAGTATTAGGCTCGTCTTTAAAGTAAGCTCAGCTGAACGGCGCATTCCTCTTGAAAAATAGTATTTCCCCGCGTTTTCCAATATTAAAATAATAGATTGCTTATCTTGTAAATCTAAATCTATATCTAGAAGAATGTCATTGCATCTTGCAATGATTTTTTCTATTGCTTCATCATAGAATTGATAGGCTTTTTTATCAAAGTTAGAAGCGTTAGCTTTATCGAGAGCTGTATCAGTCAGCTCGATCATTTTTTTGATTTGCTCAGAAGTAGGAAGAGATGGCAATCTTTTGGTTTGATCTAAAAAATCTTCTGCTATCTTGGACAAAAGAGGGGCTGAACGTTCGTATAGGGCACTCAGAACAAGCGGATTACTAAAATCGAATTTGCTTAGGTCTGGCTTATCGCGAATATTGCCTTGGGCATCCAGTAAAACAGAAAGAGGGGTCGTGGCATTTTCTGACTCACTTTCCTTTTTATCGGCTTCAATTACAGCACCTTGGCTTACCGCAGCGATTGCATTAAGCAAAATGAATGCTCTTCTGAACATAATTTTCTCCATTAATCTTGAAAGCTAATATCATATAACTTAAATCGCTGGAATATAATATTGCTAGTGGTTTGATTGTGCGCAGTTGTAATTTAAGTTTATGACATGCTAATTAGCGAAAGTGCTCAGCGCCCATATATAAGCTAGCTATAGTGTTAATTCGCCGCGCAGGTTTTCCTGCATTAGTTTTCTGATTTCAGTTACTGAATAGTCTGCGCTAAATAGATAATATAATTTAGTTAGGGCAGCTTCTGGGGTCATATCAAAGCCACTAATCACGCCGCAATCGGCCAAGGCTGAGCCTGTGGCATAGCCTGACATATTGACTGATCCGCGCAAACATTGAGTAATATTGACGATAACCACTCCTTTGTCGCAGGCCTGTTTAATGCAATCCAATAATTCAGGATCGTTGTTGGGGGCATTGCCTGAGCCGTAGGTATCTAATACCAAGCCATCTATGCCTTGGTCAAACAGGGCTTTGAGAACCTTGGCTGAAATACCTGGAAACAGTCTTAAGTTAGCAATTAA
>JARDZR010000037.1 GCA_029240715.1 Gammaproteobacteria bacterium | reverse complement strand
GAAAATTGATGAAAGACGACTGGAAACGATAATCCGGTTTAAGAATGTGCGCTAGTTTTTTCCTGAGCAAACACTCCCTGCACCAAGCTATCAATCTGTTGGTTAACACTGGGTTTTGGTTTTGGAGCGGGAACTATGATAGGTGGTAGCGAAGCCATAGAACAGAAGTTCAGCCCTTTTGGCACACTAAAGGGGTTAACCGGGCTAACAAAGATATTATCATAGTCAAAAATGTTCATTAGCACCAGGTTAGCAACTTGCTCTGAAATGGCATCACTGGCTTCTACAGTACTTGAAGGCGAAGTAGCTGGTTGTGAAGGCTTAGTAATAACATTCTCTGATGTCTTAACTGGAGCAAGAGGCGTAGGAGGTGGCTCAGTGTAATGCCATTTCACAAATATATTGGATATCCATTCCTGATTTTTGCTTACGGTCAGCTCATAAGGGGGCGGGGGATCTTTAAGGCCTAGCAAGCTTAATTTATATTTACCAGGGGGTAGTCTTTCAATGACAAAAAAGCCATCATCCATGACATCGCCTGAACGGGCATAGCCCGAACCATTTTCAGGAATAGCAGTCATCGTTAAACCTGATGGCAATGAATCATCACTTAATACATAACCATCTATACCCGTGCTTGAAGTTAGAATAGGGTTATATTCAATATGTGTGCCAGGCCTAAAATATATGGGCATCTTATCAACTTCAGGGGCTAACGAGGCATCAACTGAATCTGGCAATATTTCTAAATACTGGGTCTCGTTTGGTTGAATTCCAGAAATAGTAAAGGCCCCATTAGCATTAGTAGTCGCTCGTTTACCCCCTACTGAAACTACCGCCCCTTCAACTGGCTTTTGGAGTCCAAGCGCTTTTGAGGTCAACACCACCCCTGAAATTGAACCCATTGCATAGTCCTGAGGAGCATTAATTTTAGAAAACAAACTCAGGGCATCATTGAAAATAACTGAAAGCATTGCACCGCTATTTTGATAGCTAGCGCCTAAAGTCCAATAGCTATTAATCCGCCAATTTGCAGTAAGAGTTGGCGTATTGGAGCCGTCAACATTGCTATGGGTCATCCCCGCAGAAAGGCTATATTTAGCGATGTTATACACATATTGAGCACTGGAAGTTGTTCCACCTGCCCTTGTCCAGCTCCAGCCTAAAGTAAAAAAACCGTTCTGAGTCACATGAGAAGTATTCTGAAAACTGCTTGTAATTTGTGAGCTTGAGCCAATATTTTGTATTATGCCGCCTGTTACAGAGGGAGAAAAAAAATCATTAAAATAACGGTTAAGGCTGAGGTCATATTCACGTGAAGCGTCAGTCCCAATTAAGGTATTGGTCACGCGCCAGTTAGAAATCAAATAGATATCATTGATCTGAAGCATTCTTGGAGCCGTGGCACTTTGCAATGAGTTAGGCACCAGCAATAAAGGGCTATCAGAAGGCAAATCTCGATACAGGGCCTGTATATAGTTATTAGGAAAATAGGTAGAAACCATGCTTGCAGCATAGCCCTGCCCTCCCAGCATCTTATCCAAGCGAATACTTAAACTTTCAAAGGCCTGCCAAACTATATCTGCATAGTTAAATAGATTAGCAGCAGGAAGGGGAGAATCCACTACATTAGGGTCAAAATTCATATAGTAAGTACCCAAACCTACGGTTAACCCCCTGGCAAGACCGTATCTAAATAAAGTGGACCCTACATTGCCATACTTAAGTGTTCCTGGCGTGAGAACACCGTAGGAAGCATCAGCATCCACTTGACCAGGATTGAGCAAAAGACCCTGGTTGGGTGTAAATTTCACATATTTAACATTTTGAGTTCCATCAGTGAAGTAAAACTGCAGTTTATAGACATCACCTGAGCTTGCATTGTAGTCGATGATGTTATACTGACCGTTGCTATCGGCATAATAAACCCCGACCAGATAAGTATCGTTTCTCCACACATCGATTTCGGTTCCAGGCATGGTTTGACCTTGATAGGTGAAGGTAAGGGCTGCACTTTTTTCTTGCAGCCTATTAAAACTCACCGCGTTTTCCAAGCTATAGCTTCCTAAAAAGGGGCTACTATCAGTGTTGATATCGCCTACCTGCAATTGTTTAAAATAGGGTTGATTGGCTAAAGTATAATTCCAGCTATAAGGTATGGGGCCCGTTTTGGGCTGAGACAAGGTACCTGCCGCCTGCAGTGTCCCGCCAAATAAATCAGCCAAGCCGTTAAACTGGGCCGTTCTATTGCTGACATTGGTGCTAGGACCGGAAACAGCCTCATTATCGGTAAGTTGGTAAAATAAATTGGCATTATAGTTATCAGTTGGGGTAATGGGGCTTTGACTGATGTGTGTCGCAGTCAGGCTACTGAGTTGTTGTTTTTTTAAAATATGCTGATTGTTTGCATCCCTTTTCTTTTTGAGAACACTGTTAATAGGAAGATCCGTTTGGATACTCAATATAAAATTATTAACGTCCCAATTAGATTTTAAAGGCAATAATTTATCCAGTTGATCGGAGCGTAGCCAAATCTGGCCTTGATCATTAACAATAAACGATCCCGGCGCAAGACTGACTTCTTGCTTATTGCTTGCTGTGATGATTTCAGCCGAATTAGCGTTAAAATCAATATTAATCGTTGTGCCAGGAGGTTGAGATTGAATTTGGCATTTTTTATCTTTGCAAGTCGCTTGATACTCAAAAATTTTTGAAAAGAAATCGACTACATTAATGTAAGCGTTATTTTTAGAGTCCAGCAAAATGGGGTAAAAAGGTTCTTCAATTTGGGCCTGATACTTACCAAGATCAATTAGCAAATAACAGTTTTCATTAGTCCAGATTATAGCGCTAGGGTTTTGATTAGGCGCTGCTGCAAAAGTGTAGTTTGGGAAAACTAGCGTAAAAAAGACGATAGCAATGGAGATGAGATAGTGATATCCCCTAGATATTTTTATCCCTCTCCATTGCAAAGCGAAAGCACTTTATTGACACATTACAGTGTTAACAACTGGCTTACCTTCTGAAGGTAATTGCCAGGTAATTTTATCCACCTGAGCTTTAGCAGGCAAAGTGATGTCTCTTTGAGCCTGGGTTTGTGGCATGACAGATACAGGTTCAAGGGTTGCAACAGGCTTGTTGCTATTTCCTGCAAAGACATTAACCATTGGGTTAAATACCCAGTTGGTATTGTTTGTTACACTCATCGTCACTACCTTGTCATCGCTAGAGACCTTACAGCTAACTAGAGCAGCCTGAGCATTGCCATTTCCCACATTAGCATAAATACTGCCTACCTGGTTCATAATAACATTGATGCCTGTCATCACTTGCCCTGGTTTTAGATTGGCATTAGTTAAAGCAGCACTTTTTACTTCAGGCATATAGGAAATATTGGCCCTATAAGTTCCTTGCGGCAGATTATTAGGCAATTGAATAGCAAATCTAATACTGCGGCTGGCATGTCCTGCTATCACTAACTTTTTAGGACTAATTTTCAGATAAGGAGTAAGGTCAAACTGACTCGCGTCAGCCAAGGCCTTATCGTTCATAAAGGGCCCAGTTTTACCATCACCAATAGGATAATATAAGCTCGTTACAGTGAGTGCTAATGGGCTGTTGGCGTTATTAATGACAGCAGCTTGAATATAGGCATTGCCATGAACTGTTACCTCAATCGTACCTGGATATAAGCTGTAGTCACCATCTGTGGCAGCATAGCTTACTCCTATGCCTAAGCCAGCTAAAGCCAAAAATGCTAAAGACAAAGTTTTGATTCTATTTTTTTTCATATCATTCCCTCGTATTAAAGTTGATTAATTGTCATTACTAAAGTGGCGGAGTAATCTCCTGGTGTGCTACTTGAAAGCGTCCATTTTCCACCAATATTGACAGTACAGTTTCCACTTGAGTCTAGATTACATTGGCCATCTGGGCTAGTACTAAATGTATCAATTTGCATGGGGGTCGAAATGGAAGCAATGCTGTAATTCGCCTGGGTATTTGCTGTGCCAGTAATAGCTACTATGGCATATTGAGCCGTATCACTAAGCACTGTCAGACCAGAACTACTTGTCACCACTCCTGAGCTTGAGACATTTACCCAACCAGAACTGGTTCCTTGGTCAAAGGCCAACATCCCAAAAGTTAACCCCCTAGTGGTGGAAGCAGTAATACTATAGGCCGCATGAGTTAAAAATAAAGAGATGCAGCCTATAGAGTAAAGTTTAAACCTTGCAAACATACTATGCGTACACGGCCTGAATAGTGACAGATCCGGAAACAGGTGTATCACTACCCGCAGCTGTGGTTCCTACCGTTACTTGTCCTGCAATTTTCTTGTTATCACAATCTGTACCAATAGTGCAGGTGCCCAAAGCAGTTGAGTTAGTGTTTAAAGTAAAGCTCACACCTGTGCCCCCGGCTGGTGTTGCAGTATCAAGGCTTAAAGTCACGGTAGCTCCAGAAGCTCCCGTTACAGTATAGTCAATTGCTGATGGCGCTATACCTGCAACTAATGCACCGCCAGTTGCACCATTTTGGTTTAAGCTTCTTGCGCTACTAGTATCCACTGTCACAATAATAGATCCAACAGTAGGGGCCTGAATAATACCAAAGTTTAAATCAGTGTTTTTAGTCACGGTCAACGTTGTAGCAATTTGCGCACTTACTGAAGCAGCTGCAGTGGCCGCATAAGATGTGCTGGCAAATAGGCTTAATGTACTAGCCAAAGCAAGTACTGTTAGCTTTACACCTGTTTTCATTTTGTTCTCCTTTTTTTCTTTCTAAGCCTCGTTATTCAATATTAAGTATAGACGATAGCTTGAAAAAAACAGGGTATTTTTAATCATTTTTAATGCATTTTTTAAGTGGAAACGGCAGAAATCGCAGCTTGGACGACTGCATTACCCATGCTTGCATCGCTAGATATTTCAACGCTTCCGCCAATTTTGCGATTAGCACAACCTGAACCTACCACACAGGTGCCTAAATTACGCTTCCCTGTGTTTAGAGTATAATTTATGCCATTTGGCCCGGGTGGTGAGGCATTAGGCAAGCTTAAAAATACGGTGTTACCCGCGCTACCGCTTATAGTATAGCTAACAGGTGAATGCCCCCCTTCTTCAACTGCTCCTCCCTCTTTGGCACCATTTTGATTAATAGATCGGGCCCCGTTGGCATCTATTGTCACAACAATAGAACCAGAAGAAGGTTTATTAATCACGCCAAAGGACATGCCCGAAGCTTTTGCCTGAGCAATTTTACGGTTAGCCTTATTCTTACTAGAAGAATTTGAGGCAACATTGCTGATTGAATCACCTGAGCTATCTGCTGAACCTGAAACGCTTGCATTTGAAGTATGCGCACCCAAGGCCTTTACTCCTGGAGCAAGCTCAGCCGGGTTTGAAATATTTCCATAAACGGCCGTGCTTACAGAACTTTCGCTCGTCGATGTTTCCGCTGGAGTGTTATCATCACTTGGAACAGCAGGCATGATTTGCACATTAACCGTTGCTGAAGTTGTTGCCGCAAAGCTAAGATCAATTAACAGCAAAAAAGCAGCTACCGTATAAAATAAATTTTTATAAGCTTTCATTGGTAATTTGCCGTTATAGTGATGGTCCCACTATAAGACCCCGGCGTTTGCCCTGCAGGAATTTGTAAATCAACAGGGATTTGGTAATTGCAGTTTAATGTACAAGTTGGAGTATAGCTCCCAATTACAATAGACATAGCAGAACCCGGTCCACTTAAAGTAGAAGGCGTAATTTGCACACTGGCTGCTTGGCCCGTTTGTCCCGAAATAGAAAAACCAAGCCCTGATATGGTTCCACCCGTGATAAGTTGAGCATCCCCTGAAATTAAAGAGCGGACCGCTCCATTCACTCGAACAGCGGAATTGCTGGAACCTGCATTAATAATGCCAAAGTTGACAGTGTTTCCACTTGGAAAAGAAATGCTGATTGGCGTGATCACTCTGCCTTGAGCGGTAATATTTTGGTCTAAGGCATAGCTAAACTGAAGGGGCAAAAAAAATAGCGTTACAAGTAGTAGATAGCGCATCTATCCCACCCAAACCCTGGCATTTCTAAACACCCTCATCCAAGGAGAAAAAGCCCCCCATTCCTGAGGAAACCAGGACATTTGGACACTTCTAAACACTCTTTCTGGATGCGGCATCATCGCAGTAACCCTTCCATCTTCGCTACAAAAGCCCGTTAACCCTCCTAATGAACCATTCGGGTTATAAGGGTACTTTTCAGTAAAATTACCTATATGATCAATATAGCGCATTATAGACTGTTTTGAGCTTTGCAACTGCTCTAAAGTGGAATCAATTAGAAACTTGGCACGACCAAAGCCGTGAGAAATCACAATAGGCAGCTTAGAACCTGCCATGCCCTCCATTAAAATGGACTTAGACGGCATAATTTCAACCATAGAAAGCCTAGCCTCAAATTTTTCGGAAAGGTTTCTTTCAAAGCTCGGCCAAAGGCTGCTGCCTGGAATAATCTCTTTTAAATGTGATAAAAGCTGGCAGCCATTTCCCACTCCTAATGTAAAACTATCTGAGCGTTTAAAAAATTCAGCAAAAATATCATGCAGTCTAGGATTTAATAAAATAGTTTGTGCCCAACCACTGCCGGAACCCAATATATCGCTATAGGAAGCCCCTCCGCATATTGCCAAGCCCTTGATATCTGCAAGATCAATTTGCCCTTCTTTTAAATCCTGCATGCTGATATCAACACATTCAAAGCCGGCAAAATGAAAAGCTGCCGCCATTTCTAAATGCCCGTGACTGCTCGAATGGCGTAATATTGCAAGCTTAGGTTTGGTTTTTAGCTCATAAAAACTTGCAGCAATATCTTGCTTAGTATCAAAACTCAATAAAGCACTCAGACCTTTGTATGCAGGATCGGCAATTTGCTCAAATTCTTGTTTAGCCAGATCCGGGTTGCCCGACAAACTTTCAATTTTACGGCTAGTTTCAGACCACCATTGCTGCAAGGCAATTCGGTTTTGTCTAAAAATCACTTGATCTTCCAATGAGATTTCCAACTCATCGCTTTTATCAGGCTCACCGATAATAAAAGCAGGCACTTTTAAAGCGGCAAAAATTGCCAGAACTTCATCGATATCATCAGCTTTAACTTGAACTACCGCCCCCGCCTCTTCATTAAATAATGCTTGAATCGGGTCTTTGCCCAAGCCATCTAGATAAACCTTAAGTCCGACATGACTAGCAAAAATCATTTCACAAAGGCTCACCAACAAGCCTCCGTCCGAGCGATCATGATAAGCAAGAATTTGTTTATTTTCCAACAGGCTTTGCATGGCTTTAAAAAAGTTTTTAAGACTATCCGATCTCACATCAGGGGCTGCTGAAGGCTGTTTTTGATAGACCTGGGCTAGGCAAGAACCTCCCATACGTTGCTGCCCTTCCCCCAAATCAAGCAAAATGAGGTAGCTTTCACCAAAATGACGTTTTAAACGAGGCAATCGAGTGCTTCTGATATTGCTGATCGGGGCAATAGCCGTTACTACGACGGAGGGAGCTATAGATTTATCTTCATTTAAAGCCATATTGCTGACTTGACAGTCATTTGCCACCACAGACAGGGAAAGCTCTGGGCAAAATTCTAAAGCTGCTGTTTTAACCATTTCATAAAGACTAGCATCATAAGGTTGAGCTGTTTCAGTCCAGCTTAAAGCCAGCTTTATATTGCTAAGCTCTCTAAGCTTAGCACCCGCCATATTCGTTACAGCCTCTGCAATGGCCATTCTTACCGAAGCGGCTGGATTGATCTGAGTTAATAATGTTTTTTCGCCTAATGCAATCACTTCGCCAGCAGTCCCTTCGAAGCTATTAGAAAGCACAGTAAAATCAGCTACAGGGACCTGCCAAGGGCCAACCATGGAATCGCGGGCAACCAGCCCTCCAACCGACCTATCGCAATGATTAAGAATAAAGCTTTTACTGGCCACCGCCGGAAGCTGTAATACTCTTTTTACTGCTTCCTCTAAAATAATGCCCTCACTTGACCATACGCCGAAGGTAGCAGGAACCATATTAGCCGCTCGTATCATAGAAGGCTCTTCAGGTGCTTCAAAGCTTAACTTCTTGGTGGTATCAATTTCATAATGACAGTTTGCTCTTTTGCATAAAGCTTCAAATTGCTCAAGCTGTTCAGGCATGACTCTATAGATCATATCCCCATTTGGGCAAGTGATTAAGGATAAAATGGGATTAGGGCTCATCGCACAACAGTCTTCAATCAACCTTTGGCGCTTTAACAGCATATCTGCAGTAATTTTAACTTCTATTGCAGTTTGGCTGAGGGCTTTAATATGATTGGAACGAATGCTGCCAATATAAGTAGAAGTCAATCTTGGGAACACTTTAGGGATAGTCCTGAGAAAGCCGCCGGCTAAAGGCAAGCCCAATTTATGATAGTCCTGGGCCTGACGGGATGGCACATTCAATATAATGGACAAAGCAGATTGTTGATCATTAGCATACATTTCCAGTTGCTCCCAAGGCTGCACATGTCCTGGAATATTTAAATCAGGCAATGTATAACCTGATAAAACGATATTCGTTTTCGAGCCCCGACCGATTGAAGTGGGATAAAAAGTCGGTGTAAAAACACTTAAATCAGCCTGTTTTAGCTGACAGGTAATATGCTGGTCTTCTTGATGAAACTCGTAAACATGACTTTCAATATTAGGATAATAATGGGAGGCCTCTTTGCCTCGTACCACACCAACATTATGCTCTTGCAGCAAAATATCCCCATCTAGTTTGCAAGGCTCTTGCATCATCTGAGACAAAGTTAAAGCCTGCTTTTCCCCGTTAATGGTCCACTGCTTTTCAAACAAATCTTTGTTTTGGGCTCCCTCTACGGCTGGCGCCAAGTTAAGTTTCAGCTTAGCCTGATCGAGGGTCTCTAAAAATATGGCCTTAGCAAATTCAATATCCGGCAAAATGGTTTGGGTTTCTTCATGGTATAAAAATTTAGATAATCTTTTAAGCTCTTCATCAGAAAGCGGCACGTTACTTTTAGCTTGATAGAGCACTCCCCGCTCGATTCTTTCAACGGCATGTAAGCCACAATCATGCGCAAGCTCAGTCAGGTTCTTAGACCAAGGGCTAATTGTGCTAAAGTGAGGCATCACGACAAAGCGATAGGGATATGACAGCTCATGAGGCTCAGGTAGCTCATGCTGCAAAATTTTGACCAAATCTCCGCATTGAGCGTCAGAAAGGTTCTGGGTCAACACAACAAAATATGCATATTCAGCAGCAATATTCTCAAGCTGCGGTATCGAGCCTTGGATTTCACTTAACAGCTTTTGTTTAGCAGATAGAGATAACGCCGAATGTCCTCTTAAATGCATTATAACCATGACTTATCGAATCCTTGTGACCCAAGTTTTCTAAACTTTAAGTTTATGACAATTACTTTGTTTATTATAATAGACTGAAATTGGCATTTTAAAATAGTCTTAATAAGCGAGCATATCATGACTCAAGAAATTACTGTACATTTAACAGATAAACCCGC
>JARDZR010000036.1 GCA_029240715.1 Gammaproteobacteria bacterium | reverse complement strand
CAGGCATAAGACTTATTGAGCCTGATGATTATTACAGGAATCTTTATAAATAGGCTAATTTTTATAGCCTTAATCTAGGCCTTTAAATTCACTTCCTCTCCAGACAGGCGTCCCCCTCAGGGTGGTTCGGCCAGTGCAAGTAGCGGCAGTTCAGGCAATACCAATAAACCCGTTTATGGAGGAGTAGGGAGTTCGCATTCACCTCCAAGGTTTTATGGTAGTCCTGGTATGTTTGGATCAGAAGGATCTGGTTCAGGCTCAAGAATATCGCCATGGAGATTAAGCCCGACTGAGCCCTTATCAAAGAGTAAAAAGGAATTTAATAGATTTGTTAATACAATCAAAACAGAGGGAATAAAAGAGCCTATATGTTATGTTGAACACAACGGTACAAAGTATGTTGTAGATGGACATCATCGGCTTCTCGCAGCAAAAATGCTTGGTTTGGATAATGTGCCAACAAAAAAAGTGGAGCTGCCTTACAAAGGCTATAGCAAAATCAATGATCTTATCGGTTACTGCGGCCCATAATCAATTGAGAGGAGGTTGTTTAAAAATGGCTACATATCAATTTGTTATTCAATTATTACCAAGAGCTTGGATAGAGAACAAAAAAAACAGCGTTGGCTCTCTTTACGATGAAGAAGGCTTTTATGATGTTGCTGTGGCTTGGGAAGCCAATCAGAAGAAATTTGACCTCGAAAACATTTTTTTTTGGATATTACCTAAGAAAAAATCTTGGAGCAAAGGTTTGTGGATATGGGGCGATGAAGAAGAAAATGATATTCAAGTTTCTCTTTTGGAGAATAATTGTATTGAGTCAATAAGATTTCGACTGGATCTTAGGAAAAGCGTTGATGATCTCAAATTAAAGCTCATTGAAGTAGCTATTAAGCTTGATTGTTATTTATTTTTGCCAGAATTCAAAAGCATAATTGCCCCAGAAATTACAGCTTTAAATGAGGCGATAGCTCATTCTAATGCAGCTAGATTTGTTAATGATCCAAAAAAATTTTTAAGTGGATAAAAATGCAGTATATGGCGGGGAAATGACATAAGATAGTTAGGATCACTGGACTCAAGCCTAATATGCTTGGCGTAAGGCCTTTCTGTGGGTTCTGACTATAATTAGCATTCAAGTTCCTAGGGTTTTCTAAGATTATGGCAATAGATTTCGTGCATTTGCGGGTGCATTCAGAGTATTCATTGGTGGATGGTTTAGCCAATATTGATGCTTTGCTTAATAGCACCAAGAATCTTTCTATGCCAGCTATCGCATTAACAGATGAAAGCAATTTGTTTGCGGCCATTAAATTTTATAAGGCTGCTACGCAGGCCGGGGTTAAGCCCATATTTGGCTCTGATATCTGTATTAAATTTCCCAATACAGCTCCTGCCCGTTTAACTTTGTTATGCCAAAATCAGATCGGCTATAAAAATTTAATTTTATTGGTTTCTAAAGCCTATCTCGAAGGAGAGCGTAAGCAAGGTATTCCTTTTGTCGAATACAACTGGCTCAATAAAGAATCCTTAGAGGGCCTCATTGCCTTATCAGGTGCGGGAGAAGGCGATATCGGTCATGCCATTTTGCAAAATGATATGGCCCGAGCTTCGCAGAACTTGGAAAGCTGGACCGAACTTTTCCCCAATCAACGTTTTTATATCGAACTACAAAGAATTGGTAAACCTAACGAATCCATTTATATTGAAAAAGCATTGCAGTTGGCTTCAGATTACCAAGTTCCAGTCGTGGCTACTCAGAATGTACGTTTTTTACAAAAAGAAGATTTTGAGGCGCATGAAGTTAGGGTGGCTATTTATGACAGTTTTACTTTAGATGACCCCAAGCGTCCTAAGAATTATACAGCAGAGCAATATTTAAGCTCAGTTGAAGAAATGCAGCAAAAATTTGCTGATATTCCAGAGGCTTTAATCAATAGCGTTGAAATTGCTAAGCGCTGCAATGTGACTTTTAAGCTGGGCCAGGTTTTTTTACCTAATTTCCCTGTGCCTGAAGGCATGACGGTTGATGATTATTTCAGACAGGCTTCAAGACAAGGTCTTGAGCAACGCTTGAATATTATTTTGGCCGGCCTTAGCGAAGAACAGGCCAGTGAAAAGCGGCAAAGCTATGACTCTCGTTTAGCAACAGAGCTTGATGTCATTATTAAAATGGGATTTACCGGCTACTTTTTAATTGTGGCAGACTTTATTCAATGGGCCAAAGATAACGGTATTCCGGTCGGGCCTGGAAGAGGATCAGGTGCGGGCTCATTAGTTGCCTATGCGTTAAAAATTACCGATTTGGATCCATTGCCCTATGACTTATTGTTTGAACGCTTTTTAAATCCTGAGCGAGTCTCAATGCCTGACTTTGATATTGACTTCTGTATGGATGGTCGTGACAGGGTGATAGAGTATGTGGCTGAAAAATACGGCCGCAATAGCGTATCCCAGATTATTACTTTTGGTAGCATGGCGGCCAAAGCAGTGGTGCGAGATGTAGGGCGAGTCATGGGCCTGCCTTATGGTTTTGTGGACGGTATTGCAAAACTGATTCCTTTGGATTTGGGCATGACGCTTGAACAAGCTTTAAAAGACGAGCCAATGCTGCAATCTCGTTATGATAGCCAGGAAGATGTTAAAACCTTATTGGACATGGCTTTAAGACTAGAAGGTACGGTGCGTAATGTAGGTAAGCACGCGGGAGGGGTGGTAATTTGTCCTTCGCTGCTAACCGATTTTGTACCGATTTACTGTGAAGAAGGTACCACTCAGTTGGTCAGCCAGTTCGATAAGGATGATGTCGAAGCGGCGGGTTTGATTAAATTTGACTTTTTGGGTTTAAGAAACTTAACCATTATTGATGCAGCTGTTAAAACCATCAATGAGCAGAGGGCAAATGTAGGGGAAGCTCCTGTTAATATTCATCTCATTCCAATGGATGATAAGCCGACTTTCGATTTGCTAAAACGCTGTGAAACCACGGCAGTATTCCAGTTAGAGTCCAGAGGAATGAAGGACTTGGTTAGGCGCCTTCAGCCAGACTGTTTTGAAGATATCGTCGCATTAGTGGCTTTATTTAGACCTGGACCTTTGCAGTCAGGTATGGTTGACGACTTTATTAACAGAAAGCACGGTAGGGCTAAGGTGGAATATCCCCATCCTGATACCGCGCCTATTTTAAAGCCAACTTATGGCATTATTTTGTATCAAGAACAGGTGATGTTAATTCCGCAGGTATTGGCTGGATTTACCTTGGGTGGTGCGGATTTGCTGCGCCGTGCTATGGGTAAGAAGAAGCCTGAAGAAATGGCTAAAATGCGTGCATTCTTTGTCGAGGGCTGCGCTAAAAACAATATCAGTGAAGAGCTTGCTAATAGTATTTTTGACTTAATGGAAAAATTTGCAGGCTATGGTTTTAACAAGTCTCACTCAGCTGCCTATGCTTTAGTGGCCTATCAAACTGCTTGGCTGAAAGCCCATTATCCGGCAGCATTTATGGCCGCAGTATTGTCTTCTGATATGGATAATACCGATAAAGTGGTCAGTTTTTTTGAAGACTGCGAGCTCATTAAACTTCAAGTTTTACCGCCTGATATTAATCAAAGCCAATATCGTTTTACGGCAGTTGATCGTCATGTGGTTCGATACGGCTTGGGGGCAATTAAAGGGGCGGGTGAAAGCGCAATTGAGTCTGTCGTGCTGGAAAGAAGGACAAATGGCCCTTATCAAGATTTATTTGAATTTTGCAGAAGAGTGGATTTACGCAAAGTAAACCGAAGGGTATTAGAAGCCTTAATTTATTCAGGTGCAATGGACCAGCTGGGGCCTAATAGAGAATCTATGTTGGCTTCACTTGATTTGGCTTTACAGGCTGCAGGACAATATGATCGAGATCAATCAAGCGGACAAGATGATCTATTCCAAGGCTTTGCTTTGTCCGAAGAAAGCACAGCAGAAAGCCTGCAATTTATTGAAGTAGATTCATTTTCTATGCGCCAGCGTTTGTTACAGGAAAAACAAGTACTAGGCCTATTTATTTCAGGGCATCCCCTGGATGAATATCGCTATGAATTTCAAAAAATGAATATTCACAATATCAATGCGCTGCGCCCGACTGCAAAAAACGCAACTTTACGCATAGCCGGTATTATTGGCTCTATTCGCAAGATAAAGACTAAACGCGGCACCATGATGATGATTTTAACTTTAGAAGATCATTCAGGCAAAACCGATGTCACTTTATTTTCAGATGTCTATGAAAGATATCAGGCCTTGTTACAGGTTGATCAGATTATTGTGATTGAAGCTGAAGTGAATCATGATGAATATTCAGGCGGATTAAGGGTTGCTGCCCGCGAGGTTTTTTCTTTGGCGGAAGCCCGTAAGAAATGGGTTAAATCCATTAGCTTGCGATTAAGCCAAAAACAAGCCGAACAAGGTTTGCTAAACCATTTAAATAGCTTATTAAAACAGTACCCGGGTAGCTGTCCTGTGCAATTTATATATCGAACTCAAGATGGGGAAGTGCTGCTGCGTTCCAACAAGATAATGGTCAGTCTTGAAGATAATATGCTGGGACAGCTTAAGAAATTACTGGGAGAGGAAAACTCTGAGCTGCATTTCTAGAGCAGCTACTCAGGAAAATATCGCATTCTCATGACGGATATGTTTCTTGCGCGAAGAGCGGGGCGCTTATTTTTTTAAATATTGCAGCTTATTTGGTGTGTCTTTCCACTCATCAGCATCAGCAGGGGCCGGTTTTTTCTCGGTGATATTGGGCCATACTTTTGATAATTCAGCATTAATTTTTAAAAACTGTTCTTGTTCTGCAGGAACGTCATCTGAAGACATAATGGCATTGACTGGGCATTCTGGCTCGCATAAAGCACAATCTATGCACTCATCAGGATTGATCGCCAACATATTAGGGCCTTCGTAAAAGCAATTGACTGGGCAGACCTCTACGCAATCGGTGTATTTGCATTTTATACAGCTTTCAGTCACTACAAACGCCATTATTCCTCCTAATATCTCATTTTTTAATTTATCCTGAGTTGTTTCTCGGCAGTTGGCCTGCGGACGCCTTGGTTAAATTAAAAATTGAAGATATTATAAAATATTTGCCTCATGGAGCCAATTATTTAATTGCTCTTGTTCTGCTAAAGTTAAAAACAGGCCTAATTTGCTGCGGCGCCAAATAATATCATCAAGTGATTTGGCCCATTCCGTATTTATCATAAACTTTACTTCAGCTTCATAAAGGTCGGCCCCAAAATGAATGCCTAAGTCTTCTAAGGATTGGGCGGATTGTAATAATTCATAGCAACGGGTGCCATAGGCTTTGGCCAAACGATTTAACATAGGCTCAGGCAGCCAAGCATAGTCCGATTTAAAATGACTGCAAAATTCATCAAAACTCGAAAAATTGGCGCCTGGTAAAGGCGTATGTGCAGTCCAGTCTTTAGCCATATTGGGAAAATAAGCTTGCAGTTTACTTAAGGCATGTTCAGCCAATTTTCGATAAGTGGTCACCTTGCCGCCATATACAGATAGAATAGCTAAAGCTCCATTTTCATCATGCACTTCTAAGCTGTAGTCACGCGTCACTTTTTTAGGATCACCGTGCTCATCGCTTTGCAAGGGCCTGACCCCTGCATAGCTCCAAATAATGTCTTTGACTGAGATGCTTTTCTTAAAATACTGATTGACTGCATTGCACAAGTAGGATTGTTCTTCTGGGCTAATTGAGGCTTTACTAGGGTCGCCTTGGTAGTCCACATCAGTGGTGCCAATTAAGCTAAATTGGTTTTGATAAGGAATAACAAAAATAACTCTTTTATCACTGTGTTGCAGAATATAGGCTTGTTTGCCTTCATACAGTTTAGGGACAATGATGTGGCTGCCTTTAACCAGACGTACATGATGTTGTGTTGTTAATTGAAAGCCCTGAATGATTTGATCTACCCAGGGGCCTGAAGCATTGATAAGGGTTTTGGCGTAATAGGTTTTTTCTTGATCTTGCGAGTCTAGCACCTTGATTTGCCAACAGTCTTTTTGACGGCTGGCATAAATTACTTTATGCCAAGGTAAAATCTTGGCGCCTTTTGCATGAGCTTGTAGAGCATTATGAATCACCAGCCTTGCATCATCGACGCTGGCATCTGAATATTCAAAAGCTATTTTAAAATGAGCTTGCAAAGGATTGGCAGGGCTATCATGCAGTTGTAAGGTTTTGGATTTGGGCAGGCTTTGCTTTAAGTTTAAGTGGTCATATAAGAAAAGCCCGGTTCTAATCATCCAGGCCGGTCTTAAATATTGATTGTGCGGCATAACAAAGCGCAAAGGATGGACCAGATGGCCGGCAACTTTTAATAAAATATCTCGTTCGATTAAAGCTTCTCTTACCAGGCGAAATTCATAATGCTCTAGATACCGCAAGCCACCATGAATTAATTTGCTGCTGTGAGATGAAGTATGCTGGCCTAAGTCGTTTTGTTCGCAAAGAATGACGCTTAAACCTCTGCCGGCAGCATCGGCAGCAATGCCGCAGCCATTGATTCCGCCGCCGATAATAAATAAATCTGAAACTTGTTTAAGCATAATGCTCCCTTAATCCTTATAGGAAGCATAATGCTCAAAGCCTACTCTGGCAACTTTAAGTCTTAAATAGTCATGGTTGCGCCAGTTGGGTTTCCATCTTCATCGCACACAGCTACTTTGCCATCAAATGGGACTGAAGCTCTGCGGCCAAATGCGCTAGCGGGCCGTGCTACTGCTTCTACATTAGGTTGGCTTACGGTATAGTCATCGAGCATTGCTGTGAGGCTTGCGCTTAAGTCAACTCGGTCTTTTTTAAGTTTTGCCAATCGAGCAAGATCGACTTTAAGGTCATTGCATCTCAGTCTAGAGTTGTCATCTGGGTGTTCTATTCCATGCCTTATTACTGAGTCACTCGGATATTTAAAATTTAGAGGGGTTTGATCAATAGTGCTCAGATGCCCTATATAAGCTCGAAGCTCAGCTATACATCCTGCTTTTAAGCTTTCATTAAACGGGATCTCACCTGATTCCATTTTTCTTATGTTTTCAAGTATTCTTGGTATCAAACCTTGAAAGCTTTCATTGCCATTAATCACTGCATTGATTGCAGCGGTTAATGATGTGATTTCTGAATGTAATCTGCCTAAATAGTCAGCCGCCAATTCGCTGATCTTGGTAACAGTTTCAGGAATATTATATTCACTGAACAGTCTTTTAAAGTCTTGGCTAGCTACAGGCGGCTCATTAAATAATTCTTCCATATCAGATAGGGCTTTTTTCCAAACCACTTCTAAGGCATAGAAACAAGATAGGTGTTGCCATAGCGCTTTTGCTTCAGCGTTCCTTGTAGCCGGGTTGGGGAAACATTCGTTAATACTGGTCTCCATGTCTGCTACTAGCTTATTTTTGTAATAAGCGGTTTTGGCGCCAGGAAACAGAGTTTTTAATCTATTAAATTCAGTTTCAGAAAGCTTTGGAATGGAAGGGTCTTTGGCGACGAGTTGTAGGTAAAGCTGTAAAATAAGCCTTAAATCATCAACAAAGGATGCTATTGTCGGATGAGTGCTGAAAAGCACTTCTGCTAAGTTTTCAAATTTTAGAGTTTCGTAATGAGGGGTAGGGCCAAATTTTTTCAAACACAGCACAATGCCTTTTTCTGCTCGGCTGCGGTCGATATCGTAGCTTAATTTAACTATGCCTTGTGGAAAAAGCTTAGCGACAAATAGGTTGTCAGCATTAATTTGAGAAGTAATAGCTAGTATTTGTCTAGCCTGTTCTCTGGCATTGTTTAAGGATTCCATGGGGGTTTTACGACCGGCGCGGATGCCACCACTTAAGGCGATAGCGCTTGATCCAGCTGCGGCACCTCCTGAACCTGCTGCGCCTCCTGAGCTAGCTGCGCCACCTCGAGATCCAGCAGTCTCGCCTGCTCCTGCTGCATCCACTGTGCCTCCTGTAAAAGAAGCATAGCTTGCTGTGCTGCCCGATATTCTTGTGCTTAAAGTTGCTTTGCTAAGGGCCTGGCCAGATCTGACGGCTGCAATTTTACGTTGAGCACTTGCAATTTTTTTTGCAGCTTTTTCTATTTTTTCTAAATTTTTAACAGCTTGCTCATGGTAGTTTGGCGCCGCAGCTTCTTGGGGAGCTAATTTCGAACTGCTGTAATACTTAATATAGCCACTTAGCAATTTCCGCTGATAACTGATTCTGGCTTCAAGCAAATCAAATACCAGAGAAAAGTTCATGGCATCAATTATAGAAGAATCTAATATTTCTCCATTCTGCATGTGCTGAAGCGATTGATTAACTTGAGACTGCCAGAGTGAAATAAAAGACATTATTTTAAGGCATTCATATAAGTTTTTGATTTTGGCGACATTTTCTTCGCCAAATAAGGTTGTAATAAACACAGTAAGCCGGGTTTTAGCCTCCGCAGGGATGGCCTCTGCTCTAATTTTAGCTATTGCGTGGGGTTTTTCTAAATTACAGCCCAGGGCATTTAACCGATCGATATGAATTTTGTCTAACTTATCTGAATCGCCGTTTTTAACCAAAAAGTACTTCAATATGGACATAATCAGATTTTGAGGGCTAAATCTGTCTTTATCCAGCCATGCAAAACGAGGGGCTCCATTTTCTTCTAGATAAGTAGCGCTTAAGTAGCCACATGATATGTAAAATACATCATAGATACTTGCAAACACATAAACCACTTCTGAAGCGGTTTTATTTATTGAGGGGCTACTTAAATTAAGAGGGGTGGACCGATAGACGGAAGGCCCTTTTAAAATTAATCCTTTTTGACCTGTAAAGCTGTCTACATCAAAAGGAAGTAGTTCAATTTCTTCAGTGGTATAGTCTAAGACACTGGGTAAAGCAGGTTGGCCTGCTGCATCTTTTGGGCCATTATCTCGGATTTCTTTAGTGATATCAGCTAAAATTTTGAGGGCCAATAGGTTATAGTCTTCTAAGTTCACTCTTAAGACGCTATCAATTTCACGGATAAGTTCAGGGGTGATGGCTTGTAGCTCAGTCAGCAGCTCTAAGCTCATGTTCTGATGATGTTCGGCTGAGGTTTTAAACATGTAAGAGGCCCTTCATTTTATTTACTATAAAATGCCATAGTTTTTAATCTGCTGCAAAAAAATACAGCAAAATAGAGCGAATAAAATTAAGCTGTGTTTTTTACTGCGGAAAAAACCCCTTATTGCTATGCTTAAGACATTTATGTAGGGGTGAATATGTCGGAATATTTATTAGCGATTGATCAGGGCACAACCAGTACCAGGGCCATAGTGTTTGATGCAAAAGGCAATCACATGGGGCAATCTCAAAGGCCTTTGCCTAATTTTTTTCCACAGGACGGCTGGGTGGAGCACGACCCAGAAAGTATTTGGCGTGATACGGTAAGCGTTTGTCGAGATGCTTTGTTTCACTGCAATCTTGAAGCGAAACAAATTAAGGGAATTGGAATTACCAATCAGCGCGAAACGACAGTAGTTTGGGAGCGGAAGACCGGAAGGGCCGTTTATCCTGCCATAGTTTGGCAAGACAGAAGAAGCGCCGAATTTTGCCAAAAATTAAAAGACCAGGGCATAGAAAAGTCCGTTCAGGCTAAAACCGGGCTTTTGTTAGACCCTTATTTTTCAGCGACTAAAATCCGCTGGGTACTAGATAATGTGAAGGGGGCAAGAGAGCAAGCTGAAAAGGGCGAGCTTATCTTTGGTACGATTGATTGCTTTTTATTGTGGAGATTGACCGGGGGCAAGATGCATGCAACAGATGCCACCAATGCTTCTCGAACTTTGCTGTTTAATATTCATAGTCAGACTTGGGATGAAGAGCTGTTAAAAATTTTCAATATCCCCAAGTCGATGCTGCCTGAAGTGAAAAACTGTAGCGATGATTTTGGCTTCACGCTAAAAGAACTTTTAGGATCAGAAGTGCCTATTGCAGGAATGGCGGGAGACCAGCAAGCAGCAACGATTGGACAGGCTTGTTTTCATCCGGGCATGATTAAAAGCACCTATGGCACCGGCGCTTTTATGGTATTAAATACAGGCAATCAGGCCGTTTTGTCAGAGCAAAGGCTGCTTACGACAGTAGCTTATCGATTTAACAATCAGCCTGTTTATGCATTGGAAGGCAGTATCTTTATGGCTGGCGCTGTGATGCAGTGGCTGCGAGACAATATTCATATGTTTAAAGAATCCAAAGAATCTCAGGCCTTGGCTGAATCGGTTCCTGATACTCATGGAGTATATTTCATTCCAGCTTTTACAGGCTTGGGTGCGCCTTATTGGCAGCCTAATGTCAGAGGCGCAATTTTAGGGCTCACTCGTGAAAGCAATATTGCGCATATCACCAGGGCAGCTTTGGAAGCGGTTTGCTATCAGACTAAGGATTTGCTTTCAGCAATGCTGCAGGAAGGCGGCGTTGCTAATGCCAAGCTTCGCATTGGGGGCGGCTTATCTGGCGGGGCTTCAGGTGGGAGTTTTTAAGGATTTAGAGGATATTGCCAAGCTTTGGCAAAAGGACCAAGATTTTAAACCCGATATGGATTCAGGAAAAAGGAAGGATTTATATCAAGGTTGGCAAAAAGCTGTAGCTTGTTTGTTGAAATAAAAAGCCCAAGCAAGCTTGGGCGGTGATTTAACCATGCCTAAGAGCATGATCAGGTTCTGCTTGAGCTTGATGTTGAGCATTAAAAACCAAGGCAGTTTGGTTCACTGTGCCATAGACTTCTGAATCAGGGCCGCATACATTACCAAAACCGCAAGCCGTAGCTACGATATCCAGGGGCTTTTCAGGAGGATTTTTAGGATCAATTACATCTGCAAGAGAGCCGCGGAGTGTCTCATTTAAATTAAAAAGGCGGCTATCAAAAATGGCTAGAAAAGGGGTATTGGCCCAATGAGTTTCTGTGAAGTTAAGTTTATAGCCTTCAGAGGCAGCAATTAGCTGAAAGTAAGAAACATTTTTTCCTATAACAGAAGCACTAGGCGCCCATGGTTGAGGGTCGCCAGGACTAATAGTGAAATTAGTCAGTCCTTCAACTTCGGGTAAGCCTGAGTTGCCTTTGGCGGCTGCAAGACCTGCAGCAGCAAGGGCTAGCAATTTCAATAGTGAAGAGCTTTTAGATGCTTTGTTCGGCATAGCTATCTCCTCGTTTGTAATTAAATTGACAATAAAGATTTAGGCTTAACTTAAGCATTTCTTAAAGCATGACCATGATTTTCTTGAGCTTGTTGCTGATTTTTGAAAGCTAGAGCTGTTTGATTGACTGAACCGTACACTGTTACATGTGGGCCGCATACATAGTTGACACAGGCATGAACGCTGATTCTAAGTTGCTCTCGCGGCGGGTTTTTAGGG
>JARDZR010000129.1 GCA_029240715.1 Gammaproteobacteria bacterium | reverse complement strand
GCAGTAGGCTCTTTTACGCCAAGTTCAGTACCCGCAACTTTCGCAGTATAACCCGATAAAAACTGATACATAGCTTGCTCTTTAGTGAGCTTTGATACAGGCGGTAATAGGCCATAGGCATCGCAGGTTAAAAAGATGATTTTACTGGGGTGCCCACCCTTTGAAACTGGTTTTACAATATTGTCGATATGATAAATGGGATAGGAAACTCGCGTGTTTTCGGTTTTGGCATTGGAGTTGAAATCAATGCTGCCCTCTTTATTTACAACCACGTTTTCCAATAAAGCATCTCGCTTAATCGCATGATAAATTTCAGGTTCGTTTTCGGCCGAGAGTTTGATGGTTTTGGCATAGCAACCGCCTTCAAAATTGAATATGCCTTCATCGTCCCAGCCATGTTCATCATCTCCAATTAATTGGCGATGCTCATCGGTTGAAAGCGTAGTTTTACCTGTACCAGACAGGCCAAAAAACATGGCGGTATCGCCTTTTTTGCCTTGATTTGCCGAACAATGGAATGAGCCCATTCCCTGCAATGGCAAAAAGTAATTCATTACTGAGAACATGCCCTTTTTAATTTCACCGCCATACCAAGTTCCGCCAATAACAGTCATACGCTCGCTTAAGTTAAATGCAACATAGACTTCGCTACGCAGGCTATAGTTTTCATAGTCCTGACAAGTGGTTTTGCAGGCATTGAGAATGGTCCAATCAGGCTTGAACTTTTTCAACCTTAACTGAAATCTCTTTTAGATGCTGCCAAGCTTTAGGGCTTAATGGCTTGTTATCTGAGCCTTTATCACTCCACCATACGGTATTTTCTGAAATCTTGTCTTTGACGATATATTTGTCTTTAGGAGAGCGGCCGGTAAATTTGCCGGTATCCACGGCAACCGCGCCTAAGGTAGTAACAAGGCCTTTCTCAGAGCTTGCTAAAAGAGGATCGGTTTCATGCTTGAATAATTCATCGTAGCTTAAATTGTAAAATAGCTCTCGAGCTTCTTTAAACCCGAATTCATCAAGCCCCAAGCTCTCTAGTGTTGCTGCTATCATGTAGTTTCCCTCAAGAATTTTACCTATCATAACAATTCCATCCATGAAATATAATTGCTTAATTGTTATATTATTCTTAGGTCGACCGTTAACTTAGGAGCAAAAAGCATGATTATTGCGGAGATTATCGGAGCTATTAGTGCCGTGTTAACTACCACCGCTTTTTTACCCCAAGTTGTTAAAGTTTTAAAAACCAAAAAAACCCAAGACCTTTCCTATGGAATGCTTTTGATGCAGTCCTCAGGTAACTTCATGTGGATTATATATGGGGTAATGATTAGCTCATGGAGCCTAACGATTGCTAATATTTTAACTTTTTTGCTGGTATTCACTATTGTGATTTGCAAAATACGGAACAGCTAAAGCCAGAAAAGCAAAACAGCGCCCAAACCTCCCTTTAACAAAGGGAGGCCGGGAGAGATTTTTTAGAAGTAAAGCGATAGATCAACGGTAGCAGCCCAAGTGTTATGGGTGTTATAAGCTTTAGCAACTGTAAACTCAGGACCCACATAGAAGTTATTAGCAACTTCACGAGATACGCTGGCAATCCAAGCATTTTCAAAGCCCATAGTAGTGATAACCGCAGGAGCAGAACTACCTGACAAGAACATAGGAATAGCACCCATGTGATTGGTTTTGCTGTAGCTCAATGCAATCGCAGTAGGCTTGCCGGCAATTGTAGGGGAGTAAGTTCCGCCTAATACCCAAGCACTCATCAAGCCTGTAGTTTGGTTGGTAGCAACAACTGTCGCGCCGCTTGTAGTTCTCAAGAACTCAGCGATTGCAGCATAATTGCCATAACCTACCTGCCCGTTTACATCATAAAGTCCGTTACGCTTACCTACGAGAGTTGCGGTTGCGCTTGAAGTAGCTGCAGAAGTAGCATAAGCAGAACCTACATCAGAGGTTAAGCCACGGATATCATTCATGTAACCTGCACCAACCTGATAGTTGAATTGGTTGATTTGCTGGCCGTAGGACACGTTGTAAACCAAGTCTTGCAAGTTATTGGAGAAGGTTGAGTTGTTAACAGCAGATAGCTCTGCTATTAAACCATTTTGATTATAACCAGCTTGCAATTGAGCGGTTTCATTAGGGCTGAAAGCTTGCTTTTGCAGTGCGCTAGTCCATGGTCCGCCGCCGCCAAATGCGCCGTATGAAATATTGGTCTTACCTGCCACTGCAAAGAAAGGCGATTGGTTTAAATTGCCCAACATGATGAATGCTTTAGAAATAGAAGGATTGCTTGGAGTCGCGGTTAAGTTACCATCAACTTCAACAAATCCAGTGACATTACTGGTCACACTTGCCATAGCGTCTAATTTAGCAGTAGTCAGATATACGCCGCTTCCATTTTTATAGCTAGAGCAATTAGCTGGTAGAGTTTGGCCGCCGTTCCAGATCTGTGGGTCAGCTTCTACATAACCGCCTAATACTAAAGCTTGAGGAGCGTTAAGATAGGTTTTTTTGTCTTGTAGCAAAGCTACGGTAAATGAATTGCTTGGCAATAATACAAAAGGAGATTGGCCATCAGTTTTAATGGTCATATAACCAGAATTTGCTGCATCTGAAGTTCTGCTAATGCCTAGCACCAGCGCAAGCTAAACCTACAGCAACGCCTACGGCAAGATGGGTTAACTTCATTTATTGCTCCTTGATAAATTAGGCCGGTCTATTTAATGGCCAGACTATACTAACAAAAAAACTGTTGCTGTAAAGTCTTAGATAAATCCTTAATGAAAATTCAATATATTGGGCTATATGGCAAAATACACTGCAACTGCACAAAATAGACTCATTTAATTTACAGCACATTTTCCATTTAAATAGCACAAATTATAAGGAATATATTTTTCAGCAGTTTTTTATTGTAAACTTCTCGAAATTATAAAAGCCTGATAAATAGCCACAAGGGGAAGGGCGATTATGTCTGATGGAACATCATCGTCAACAAATTCAAAAGTACGAGTGTTCTTTGTATGCCCAGAAGAGTATAAAGCACAGTTTGCAAGCTCACACTGTTTATTAGCTGTAAGTGTTGGCCAGATAAAGCATGAAGGTAGAAGCTTGTTTTCAACTATTACTAAAATAAATAAATCCTTTGGCAAATGTTCAATTATGCTTGCCGATACCTTGCAGCGATATAATATAAAATGTAATGACCCTGCACTAAGTTGGCCGGAGATTCATAATCTATCCAAACAAGCGGGCGATGAGTGGATTATAAGAAATAGTAACGCTTTAAAACAATTAACCATTCCGCATGAAATTGTAAGATGGGATGATTGGCTCAGCCATCCGGACTATTATGCTTGTAGACAACTTATAGACACTCTATACAATGAAAATGAAGCATTTAGCATGTCCGTTTTCCAGACAATACAAGAATTAGCATTAAGGCTTGATAAAAAAAATATTAGGTTAAATTGTTTGAGCTTATTCAAATACAGCTTGGAATATGTAAAAGAAGAATGCGCTGTACAATTACTTATGGCTAAAGCTGGCTATGATTTTCTCTTATACCCTGGAGCATACAATCAAGCAATGGGTAATATTTATCACCTATTGATAAAATCTGAAAAATTATGCAAATTCAATTGGATTGATTTGAAAATCAAACACTAAAAGTTTTCATAAAATTGCAGCTATACTTTAACAAACATTGGTCGAAGGATTATATTAAATGTGGCTGCAAGGGCTAATAGCTTTTCTTTTTGGAATGGCATTATTTATTAATACTATTCTTTTAATACCGCAACTATATCGACTTGTTAGCAGTAAAACCCCGCAAGGTCTATCATTTATAACTTTATGTGGATTCAGCCTTCTCCAACTAATAGCGATTTGTTATAGCCTTACAAGACATGATTTTTTGATAAGCTTTGGTTATTCATTAAGCTTTATATTATTTAGTGGCCTTATCATAAAATACAAAAATAATAGGCAAAAGAATGAAACAGAAATACATACAGCGTTGAAGAACTTTGAAAGTTTAGTTTCTTCAATGCCAGGGCATGTATACTGGAAGAATAAACATGGCGTATATTTAGGCTGTAACGAAGCCCAAGCTAACTACGTTAAATCCATGTATAACCAAGACTTTATTGGCAAAACTCTCTACGAAGTATTGCCCCATTCTATTGCTGACAAAATAAATGCTGATGATAACTATGTAATGAATACGGGGAAAGAGCTTACTATTGAAGAAATTTTACCTGATGGAAAAACTGTTCTATCAAAAAAAATCCCATTAAAAGATGAAGCCAAAAACATTATAGGCATGTTAGGAATTTCTTTTGATATTACAGAGCGTAAAAAGCAAGAGCTAAATGTCGAGTATTCTAAAAATCAAGCTCAACTTACATTAGAAAATATTGTAGCAAACTTACCAGCACACATATTTTGGCTGGATAAAGACGGGGTTGTTTTGGGGTGTAATATATTACAAGCAAGAGCTGCAGGGGTAACCTCACCCAATGAATTGATTGGTAAAACAATGTTTGATATTTACCCAAAAGGTGAAGCTCAAAAGCTTCAGGCGGCTAATTTGAAAGTAATGGAAAGTGGCCAATCATTAACTATAGAAGAACCTAGTGCATATCTAAATGGTAAAAAATCAGTCTTCCTATCTAAAAAAATCCCTTTAAAGAGTGATAATGGAGAAGTGATTGGTTTGCTTGGCATAGCTTTTGACATCACTTCTGAAAAAGAAGCCGAACAGCTTAGAATTGAAAAACTTGCCGTTGAAGAAAGCCTAAAAGCAGCTCAACTCATGGCAGCCAGTATCGCTCATGAAATGCGTACACCCTTAGGCACAATCTCAGCTGTTGCTGGCAATATGGGAATTTTTATGCCAACTGTACTTCAAGGGTATGAAATTGCTAAAGCAGAGGACAAAATTGAAGAACCATTGAGCCGCAAAAGTCTCGAATATTTTAAAGAGTCCCCAGAGCTTTTGATGGAGGTTGTTTCAGGGGCGAATACCTTTATTAATATGATGCTGATGAAGTTTAACCCTGACAATATTAAAGCCCAGAATCTTGTTAAGCTCTCAATGGCTGCTTCAGTGAAAAGTGCTCTGACAATTTATCCCATGAACGAT
>JARDZR010000035.1 GCA_029240715.1 Gammaproteobacteria bacterium | reverse complement strand
GTTAGCCAAGTTTTCAGCTTTCCAGTTTATCAGGCAGCTAGCCAGTCCATTCCGATGTTAGGGGTATCCTTGCAGCAGAACAATGTGACTACATCATTGGGGCAAACCCAAGAAGTCGTCAATGTTGGCGCTTTGGCAGCTAAAACCTTGGTTGACGAATATCCCATTATCTTTATTAGAGAGGCCTTGCGTCTTGCCACCCAGGCTGCGGTCCTGACTTCTAATACCAAGAATGAAAACCAAGCCGATCAAGTGATCAACGCTTTTGCAGCCAGTCTATATATGAACATAATGGCCGGAGCAGATTTGCGAAGCTGGTTAACCTTGCCTAACACAGTTCAGGTGTTTCAAGCTTACTTGCGACCAGCACAAAATTCATTAATACTGAACCAAGGTGCATTGCAGCAAAGCGTGCCAATAAATGTGCAGGTTAATAAGACTTTGATAGTATGGGTGGTCAATACAAATAAGATTTTACAAGTGAAATTACTTAAAATATAGGGAAGGGATGATGAAAAATTTATTGCTTTTAGCTATTGCTAGTTTGGGTTTGGCTGGATGCGCGCATAACTGTGTGGTCATTTCATCCAATAGTAATAATGCCGCTAGAGTGGGCTCTGGCTTTGACAGCATTGTCGGCGTCACGACATCCACCTCTAAATTAGCGGGTGACTTGGTGGTAGGTAAGGTGCAGTTGGTCAACAACACCACTGAAAACCAGCAAGTTCAGTATAAATTTGATTGGTTTAGCCAAGATGGCTTTAACTTAGGACAAGGCACCCCTTGGCAGCCTGTTACTCTGTATCCTAGTATGAGTAAAGTTGTGTCAGCAGTTGCTCCAAGTGGAGAAGCAACCAACTTTAATATTTCTGTTTGCCAAATGAATTAAGAGGAAGTTATGAAACGTAAACTCAGTAAAATAGCTGTAACTATTATTGCCGGCAGTTTATTGGCCGCTTGTTCAAGCAATCCAACCGTGAGCTATGTGGACCCCAATTCTGTGGACACCACTTCAATTGATTTTAGCTCGACTGATTTACAGTCTACGGTAAGTCAAATGGTTAACCAAATGTTAACCTCGCCTGTGGTCATGCAGCTTACTGCCAGCAGCCAGCCAGTATTGTATGTAGAAGGTATGGATAATAATACCAGCGAACATATTGATACTGATGCCATTACCGATGCTATTTCTACCCGTTTAATTAACAGCGGTAAATTTACTTTCGTTGATATGACTAAAGTTAATGCTATCAAGCAGCAAATGCAGTACCAGCATCAATCCGGAATGGTAGATCAGCAAACTGCTGTAGCGCTTGGCCAACAAATTGGCGCTCAATATATGTTTTATGGAGATATTTCTAGTATTAGCGCTGCCAACAGTGATCAGCAATCTATGTATTATCAGATCACTATGAAATTGCTCAGCATCAAAACCGGGGTAATTGTATGGCAGGGTGAACAGCAGATTAGAAAGGTAGCGGTTCGTAAAACCTTTGGTTGGTAATAGCACTGCTAAGTTTTTTACTTATACTGCATTATGACGGTCATTGAGGGATTATGCGCGTAGCGTTAATGACTCTATGGCCGTTTGGCAGAGTCTGATTAGGCCTGAATGGCCTTAATGTTTTTTCAATCACTTAATTGGCTTTACTCATTCGGGCTTTGTTGGCAAAGTTTGCCGCCCTATTGCTGTCATAAATGTTGAGCATAAGCTCAATTTCTTCATGCAGGCTTAGCGCTTCACTTTTAGAGCTTTCTTTTTGCTTACTAAGCTTGATTAAGAACTGCAGAAGTTGCTGTGTATCCACTGACCCATCAGATTCAATGACGAGTTCTTCAAGCATATCTTGGGGCAGTTCCAGCAATAAAGCTTTATGTTCTTCGTTTGACAGCTCGCCTAAAACTTTAAGAGTGGTATTTGTCATCATTATATCCTTCCTATTAGTGGGAGAGGACAGCTTAACAAAGGATGGAGCAAGTTGGAGCTATTTTTCAGCTTCAAGGATCTAAAGCTTCATTGATAGTATAAAAAATATTACAGGCTATAGCAACCCTTGGCTGTTTAAAAAAAAATCAATCACTTGATCCAGCTGGCTACTTCTTTGGCAAAATAAGTAATAATTAAATCTGCGCCGGCTCGTTTCATGGCTGTTAAAGATTCCATTACCGCGTTCTTTTCGTCAATCAGGCCCTGGCTCGCTGCAGCCTTAATCATGCTGTACTCGCCACTGACGTTATAGGCAGCTAATGGCAAAGGATAACGTTGTTTTAAAGAATAGATTACATCAAGATAGGCCAAAGCTGGTTTGACCATCAGCATATCTGCCCCTTCTTCAATATCAAGCTCAGCCTCACGCCAAGCTTCGCGTATATTGGCAGGGTCCATTTGATAGCCTTTGCGATCGCCGCCAGAAGGAGCGCAATCAGCAGCTAGTCTGAATGGACCATAAAAAGCGGAGGCATATTTAACTGAATAGGACAAAATAGCAACACTATGATAGCCGGCCTGATCTAAAGCCTGTCTAATGGCGAAAACCATGCCATCCATCATGCCGCTTGGCGCAACGATATCTGCCCCTGCTTTAGCGTGAGATACAGCCATTTTGGCAATGATCTCGAGGGACAGGTCATTATTTACCTCAAAGCAGTCTTGATGGTTTTCTATAGGCCCGCAATGGCCATGTTCGGTATAGCTGCAGAGGCAGACATCAGTAATGACAGTAAGATTGGGAACAGCTTGCTTAATGGCTTTGACAGCTTGTTGAGCAATACCTTGCTCATGATAGCTTTCAATGCCTGTAGCTGATTTTTTTTCAGGTAAGCCGAAAATTAATACAGCAGGAATACCTAAGGCAGCCACTTCTTTAGCTGCTTCTGTCACTGTGTCTACCGAGTAATGAAACTGCCCGGGTAGGCTGCTCATTTCCTTTTTGATCTGTTTTCCTGGTACCACAAACAAGGGGTAAATCAAGTCATTGACCGTTAAGCTGGTTTCTTTAACCATTTGTCTAATTGATTCATGGCGGCGTAATCGGCGAAGGCGGGTACTAGGAAAACGTGCAGACATTATTTTTCCTCAGGCTTTTTACGATACAAAACAGCTACCTGACCTATGTTTTGAATGAGATCGGCCCCTGTTTGTTCAAGAATTTCCTGAATAATTTGTTTGCGCTCATCACGTTCCGCTGCAATTTTAACTTTAATCAATTCATGGTGGTTTAAAGCAACATCCATTTCAGCTAGTACACTAGCAGTTAAGCCTTTGTTTCCGATTATAACCACTGGCTTTAAAGCATGGGCTTCTATCATGAATTGGCGTTTACGTTGTTTATCAATGCTCATAAGGTCCTTCGGTCAGGCTAATATGGAGTCTATAATACCACAGAGTTTTGCTAAAGCGCCGCGGTTTTGTTCTAACACCCTAAGGCCATTTTCCCCGCGCTGTTTCGCAAACAAAGGGTTTTTAAGAAGTTCGATCACTCGAGTTGCAAGCTCTTCTTTGTTTTGAATGATGTAGCTGGCTTCAGCTGCTACCAACATAGTGGTAATTTCTTTAAAGTTAAAATAATGGGGCCCAATAATACTTGGCACGCCAAGTGCTGCCGGCTCAAGTAAATTATGGCCTCCTATGCTTGCAAAGCTACCGCCAATAAACGCAACTTGTGCAGCGCCGTACAATATAAGCAATTCACCCATGGTATCTCCTAAATAGATCTGGGTGTCTTGCATACAGGGTAGTTGGCTGCTGCGACTCACCACAGTAAAACCTGCTTTTTCACACAGCTCTTTTACTGGAGCAAAACGTTCAGGATGTCTTGGTACAAGAATTAATAACGCATTGGGCAGATCAGCTTGGATTAAGCGAAAGGCTTCAAGAATTTGCTCCTCTTCCCCGTGATGAGTACTGGCTGCAATCCACACCGGACGATCTTGCCACATGGCTTTTAATTCGGGCGATTTTTCTAGTACTTCTTGGGGTAAGCTAATATCAAATTTAATACTACCGATCACTTTTAAACGCTCGGGAGCAAGGCCCAAGTCCACGAAACGCTGCCCATCTTCTTTATTTTGAGCAGCAATGCAGCTTATGCTTTGCAACATTTTTGCAGTCATACTAGAAACTTTGGCATATTGAGCAGCTGAGCGCTCAGATAGCCTGGCATTAGCCAGCAGTACGGGAATATGGCGTTTTTTACAAGCTTTAAGTAAATTTGGCCATAGTTCTGTTTCTATTAAAATCAATATCTTAGGCTGGACCCTACGAAAAAATCGAGCCAACACTGTAGGCAGATCATAGGGGAAAAAGCTTAGATAGACCTGGTCCCCAAAATTTTTTTTGATTAAGGCTTTACCTGTAGGCGTAGTGGTCGTGACCAAAATGGGCATATCAGGGTGCTGCTTAAGCAGATATTTAATCAAAGGAGTGGCAGCCATGGATTCCCCGAATGATACGGCATGGATCCAGATGCAATTTTGTAAACGAAAAGGCACATAAGCTAGCCGCTCTGCCCAAGCTTGGCGATAATCAGGAGCTTTTTTACCCCGCATAAACAGCCTTAGAAAAACAAAAGGCAGTCCGATGTAGAAGACTAAAGTGTAAATAAAGCGCATTATGAATTGTTATCCCTTTGTGCATTCAGCCAGTCTAAATAGGCCTTAACCCCTTGTTCTACCGTTTTAAAGGGGGCCTCATAGCCTGCCTTACGCAGAGCGCTGATATCAGCCTGGGTAAAGCTTTGATAGCGGCCTTTTAAGTTATCTGGGAAAGCAATGTACTCTATAGCGCCTTTACCATGCCATTGAATGACTGCCTTAGCAATGTCATTAAATGCTTGGCTTCTTCCTGTGCCTAGGTTGAATATGCCTGATTTATCAGGATGTTCCATAAACCAAAGATTAACCTTGGCTACGTCTTCAACATAGATAAAATCTCGTTTTTGCTCACCGGCAGCATAGCCTTCATAAGCATCAAATAGTTTAACAATACCGTCAGCTTGAATTTGATTATTGTGGTGAAAAGCCACTGAAGCCATTTTGCCTTTATGTTGTTCACGAGGACCGTAGACGTTGAAATAACGAAAGCCTACTATTTGGCTTTTTGCTTGCGGAAGTATTTCACGCACATACTGGTCAAATTGAAATTTTGAAAAACCGTAAACGTTTAAAGGCTTTTCATATTCTCTTTGCTCTTTAAATACAGTGCCTTTTCCGTAAACCGCCGCACTTGAGGCGTAAATAAAAGGGATCTCTTTATCCAGACAGAAATGCAGTAATTGTTTGGAATATTCAAAGTTATTTTCCATCATATAGCGGCCATCCCACTCTGTGGTATCTGAGCAGGCGCCCTGATGAAAGATAATATCAATTTTTTCGTGATCAAATTCACCGTTAAGCAGCGCGCCTAAAAAATCATCTTTGTCCTGATAGTCTTTAAAATCACAGTCGACTAAGTTAACAAATTTGGTCCCGTCGCTTAAGTCATCCACTACCAAAATATCTTTTATTCCCCGATCGTTTAAAGCTTTAACAATATTACTGCCGACAAATCCAGCCCCGCCAGTTACTATAATCATGCAGATTCTCCAGTTGATTGGGCCTTTTTAATAATGTGGGTGGTTGAACAACCCGGGGTAAGGCTAATGGTTTTCACCTCACCGCCATTGGCTAATACTGCTTTGGCCCCTGCAATTTCATGAACTTGATAATCAGCGCCTTTAACCAGGACATCAGGTAGAAGGTAATTAATTAAGCGCTCAGGAGTATCCTCGGAAAATGGCACAACCCAGTCGACAAATGAAAGGGCTTCCAGAAGCTTCATGCGGTGTTCAAGCGTATTGATAGGGCGGGTCGGGCCTTTTAGTCTTTTTACAGATTCATCATCATTGACTGCTACAATCAGCCTGTCGCCAAGTTCTCTTGCTGCTTTAAGATAATCAATATGGCCGGCATGCAAAATGTCAAAGCAGCCGTTGGTCATCACCACTTTTTCACCTTGAGTATGAATATTTTTAATAATTTGTTTCAGAAGGGCTTCATCAACTACACCTTTACGCAAATGGTGGTCTTGATGTAAAGCAGCTTCCAGTTCATTAGGGCTAACGGTGGCGGTACCAATTTTACCGACGACTACACCAGCTGCAGCATTTGCAAGGCGCATAGCGGTTGGCAAATCATAGCCCGCTCCCATTGCCATTGCCATAACTGCAATAACGGTATCTCCAGCCCCGGTGACGTCAAATACTTCTTTGGCTTGGGTCGGCATATGGATAGGTTCGTGTCCTGGTTGGATTAAAGACATCCCATCCGCTCCTCTTGTGACTAACAGGGCATCCAAACGGCAGCTTCTGATAAGTTGTAGACCTTTTTGCACAATATCTTCTTCACTTTGACAGTTGCCCACGACGGCTTCGAATTCTTTGAGATTAGGCGTGATCATGCTTGCACCGCGATAATGTGAAAAGTCAGTGCCTTTAGGATCAACCAAAACCGGCACTTTATATTTGCGAGCAACTTTAATTAAGCTTTCAGTGTCACTTAAAGTGCCTTTGCCATAATCTGACAAAATAACTGCATTACACTCTTTCAAGGCTTTGGTAAAGCGTTCGACTAAAGCCTGTTTGGGCGCATCGTTGAAGTTTTCTTCAAAGTCGGTACGAATAAGTTGCTGATTCTGGCTCAATATTCGCAGTTTGGTGATAGTTGGCTTGTTAGCTAACTGCTCAAATTCACAGTCCACTTTGCCTTGGTTCAGGATTTTATACAAAATTCCGGCAGCCTCGTCATTTCCAGCTAAACCAATTAATACTGCTTGTCCAAGCAAAGAGGTGATGTTTAAGGCTACGTTGCCTGCTCCCCCTGCTTTTGCATACTGTTCTTTAATATGAACTACAGGAACGGGGGCTTCTGGAGAAATACGTGAAGTTTGCCCGACCCAATAGTTGTCGAGCATGATGTCACCAATCACCAAAACTTTAGCTGTAGATAGATTATGCATAGTTCCCATTACCTATTAACGATTTTAGCAGATCATGTTAACAAGCCTTGATAGGAAATGCTATAGTTCTGGCTTACTGCCACTAGTATCAGCTGTCCATAACACGCTACCGATGAAGCTTACAGCACTAAAAGCCAAAGCCATCATGCCAAATTTTAATTCGGAGCTTGGGCCTGGGACTTTTATGGCTTCCATTTTATAGCCATGTGCTTGTGCAATATCATAGGCAGTTTCACCAAATTCATCTCTGGCGCGAATATCAGCACCATGATTAATGAGACAGTGTACTATGCTTTCAACCGTAATAGCCTGTAATTCGTTTTTGATTGGCCGTTGTACTAATAAACTTAGAGGGGTTTGCCCGTCTTTATCACGAATTCGAGCATTAGCTCCCATATTCAATAAACGATTGACCAGGCCAAAGTTTCTATAAAAGGCTGCCCAATGTAAAGCGCTTCTGAGAACAGGAGTGTCGTCATAAGCTGAGAGCCTGCCTCCTCGATGATTAAGATATTTGCTGTCCATATCGGGACAGTTATCAAGCAGTTTGCACGCTGCTTTAGGTTGGTTTGATTCGCAAGCAGCAATTAATGCGGTGAGTCCATATTTGCCAATATGATTAATATTTGCTCCTGCCTCAAGTAATCTGGCTAAAACAGGGGAATTAGTTTTGGCTGCTGCAATAAGAGCTGAATCGACGCCTTCTTTGCTAGGATCAAGCTGAATCTCTGCTTGGGCTAACAAAAATTCAGCTACTGCAGTATGGCCCCTAGCAATGCTAATGCTCAATGCCGAGCGGTCATCCTGCGCCAGTTTGTTAATATCTGCTCCTGCAGTGACAAGTGCCTGCACTTGCTCTAATTGACCGGCTTCTGCGGCATTCACTAAAGCCGAATTACCGTTAGCCATTTTGGCGTCAAGAATAGGGGTATTGTGAGTCTCAATGGCTGCTTCAATCACCTTATCGGTAATGTTAGCGCCATTAGCTCTTAGTAAATTAATCACATCGGCATGGCTGTTTTTAACTGCAAAATATAAAGCAGTTTGGCCGCTGGCATCTGCAAAATTAGGATTGGCCCCATTTTGTAAAAGTTTAAGCGTCGTTTCAGCATCGCCTCTAATGCCTGAGAAAGTGAGCAGCAAATGCAGAAAAGCGCTTTCCGGGCCATATCCGATGGCTTGTTCAATAATAGCCGGGGTGATAGCTGCGCCCGCTTGTAACAGTTCAATTGCCCCTTCAATATAAGCCCTTTCCATCGCTAATGCTAAAGGTGCTTTTTCTTCGGTTTCTGCACTGATCCCCACTATCCCTGGCAAATTTGGATTGGCGCCTAATTTTAAAAGTTGCCGAAGCCTTACGGTGTTTTTAAGATAAATAGCTTCTATAAAAGCAGACGGGTCGCTTGGAATATTGAATAAAGATTTTATAGCTTGGGCTGCCATGCTGCTTGGCACAGTGCCTTGGTCAAGCATCGCTCCCACTAGACGGACTTGGCCGGCAATAGCCGCAAGATATAAAGCGGCAATTTTCTGTCCACGTTCTGTTGCAGCTTTCAATAAAGTTTCTTTGATGACTGCAGGGCTGGCGGGGCTAACACAGTTTAAGGCTTGTTCAGTAATAATGGCGCCTTTTTGCAATAACAGAACAACCGTTTCGCTGTGCTTATTTACCAAAGCAAAACAAAGCGGGGTTTTGCCGTCAATGGCGGAATTAATATCAGCTCCAAGTTCAAGCAATTTGGAGACTTGCTGCAGATCTCCGCGAGATGCAGTAAAACACAGTAAAATAGCTTTTATAGCAGGGGCTGTTGCAGGACCAATGCTTTGTAAAACGTGTGGAAAAATAACAGTTCCTGCATTAAGCAGCTTGAGCGCCAAAGTGCTGTCATTGCTTTGTACTGCATGGGCTAGAGCAAGGTTCAAAATCCCTTGGTTGCCTCTTGTTGTAGCCGCTTCCAGCACTTTTGAAGTAATGGGTGCACCAGCTTGAAGTAAAATGCCTATGCTAGCCTGATGATTGTTCAATACTGCAAAATAAAGCGGAGATTGTCCCGCTTGATCTTGACTGTTTAGCATGGCAGCTTTTTGAATCAAATCCCTTACCGCGTCAGTTTGGCCGCGCATGGCCGCATAGGTCAATAAAAAATTGCGAATAGGCTGATTAGTCGCCTGGCTGGTAGCTGCTAATACCTCTGCGGTAATTTGAGCTCTAGCTGCTAAAGCTTGCTGGACCCTTGTAAAATCATTGCTTTGAACAGCTGATAGTAAGTCATGGGCGATGGCTTGGGGGGCGGCTTGCATCATTCAGTCCTTGTAATTTTTAACCGATCAATTTTATCTAAAAATAATGCTGTAAACAATATTTTTATAGGTTTTTTATCAGATAAATAGGTGAACCAGCAAGTTTAATGTTTTGCATAGCCTGGCCTTGGCTGTCATAGGCTTGGTCGTATTGAAACTCAATGACATGATTGCTTGGCTGAGTGGCCCATGCCATCAATATGGATGAGTGAGGGCTTGCAAATTCAAGTAAGTAGATTGATTCTGGGCTGGGTAATTTGCGGATGAATTGAGCTTGCCCTAAGGTTTTTAAGAAAAAGCCCAAGCTGATAAATGCCGGTCGGGGCCTCATAAGGAGAGCCAATAGGTGACCAAACCCCGGTATTTTTTATCGGCCAATTGACCTCGGATATCAACACTTTTTCTTCACAGTGTTTTGAGCTTTTAGCAATAGCCTTTAACAAAGCGCATTTTTCTAAAGTTGAATAAGCACTTTGTTTATTTTCAGGCGCGCCTCTTCTATCCACATAGAGATGATGAGAAAGAGCGGATAAACGCACATTTTCAGGTATTTCATTTAATGCAGCAATCACATAGGGATATTCAAAATCAATGCCTGCTGGGCCTGTTAGCCTGATAGAGGGATAACGTTCTTGTAAGGAAATAGCCGGCAGTAACAATCTGCGGTATTCTTTAGCGTTCCAAATGCCCCATTTTACCCGGTTAATGGCGTGGGCAATTTCGATGTGTTCCACCTTGTCAGCTATATGAGGAATAATGCTTTCTAAAAAGTGCCGCCAACTTTCAGGCTTTAAAACGGCCGATCTGTCCTGTAAAAAAGCGGCCATAACGGCTATGTTTTTCTGGTGAAGCTTGTTAATAAGCTCTATAGCAAGTTGCCAGTCAGCTTCAGCTTCATGATGGCAGAAGCGGATTAACACGGGCGGGTTGCCCAGTTCTTCCAATAAGGCCAATTCTTTTTCGATATAGTCTGCTTTTGGATGTAAGGCTACCCCAAGCCGATTTTGCATAGGCAATGTTTTGCTAAAGCTTTGTTTTA
>JARDZR010000034.1 GCA_029240715.1 Gammaproteobacteria bacterium | reverse complement strand
TAACTTTGTTGAGGGTAAATCAAACCAGTTAGCTCGTGCTGCAGCCACCCAAGTGGTAGAAAACTTAGGCAAAGCTTATAACCCTTTATTTTTATATGGTGGCGTAGGCTTGGGTAAAACCCACTTAATGCATGCTATTGGTAATGCTATTTTGGCACAAAGACCTGATGCGACGGTAGTGTATCTGCATTCAGAACGCTTTGTAGCTGATATGGTGAAAGCATTACAGAGCAACGCGATTAACGATTTTAAACAATACTATCGTTCGGTGGATGCTTTATTAATTGATGATATCCAGTTTTTCGCCGGCAAAGACCGGTCTCAAGAAGAATTTTTCCATACCTTTAATGCTTTACTGGAAGGTCATCAGCAAATTGTGATGACTTGCGACCGTTATCCTAAAGAAATCAACGGCTTAGAGGAAAGACTTAAATCCAGATTTGGCTGGGGTCTGACTGTTTCTATTGAGCCGCCTGACTTAGAAACCCGAGTGGCGATTTTGATCAATAAAGCAGTAGAATGCAAAGTCCCATTACAGCATGAAGTGGCATTTTTTATTGCTAAACGAGTGCGCTCCAACGTTCGTGAACTAGAAGGCGCACTTAAAAGAGTCATTGCCAATGCTAAGTTTACCGGCAGTGAAATTACCATTGATTTTGTAAGAGAAGCCTTAAAAGATTTGATCAGTTTGCAGGATAAATTGGTTACCTTGGACAATATCCAAAAAACCGTGGCTGAGTATTACAAAATTAAATTATCAGATTTGTTATCAAAAAGACGGAGTCGTTCGGTAGCAAGACCAAGACAAGTAGCGATGGCTTTATCCAAAGAGTTAACCAACCACAGTTTACCTGAAATAGGCGAAGCTTTTGGTGGCCGGGACCATACTACAGTTTTACATGCATGCCGAACCATTGCCGAATTAAAAAATTCAGATCACGATATTGCCGAAGATTATGCTAATTTACTTCGCACATTATCGACTTAAGTGGAGTGAACTATGAAGTTTGTTATTCAACGCGAAACTTTGCTCAAACCTTTACAAGCTATTATTGGAGTAGTAGAAAAACGCCATACTATGGCTGTTTTAGCTAATATTTTAATGGTGGTAAAAGGACAAGAACTGCGCCTGACCGCCACTGACTTAGAAATTGAAATGATTTCGATGGTCAATTTGAACCAAACAGCAGAAGAAGGTTCTATTACCATTCCAGCTAGAAAACTATTGGATATCTGCAGAAGTTTGCCCGATAGCGCTCAAATTGAAATCAGCGCAGAAAGCGCGAATAAAGTTACCATTAAGTCAGGTCGCAGCCGCTTTAGTCTGGCCAGCCTTCCTGCTGAAAACTTTCCAAGTATTGAAGGCAATACGGGTGAAGTTAAAGTTAAAGTTTCGCAAAAAGCTTTTGCGTCTTTGCTTAAACATACTTATTTTGCAATGGCCCAACAAGATGTTCGTTACTTTTTAAATGGAATGCTGTTAGAGGTTTCCGAGCATAATTTGCGGGCAGTAGCGACAGATGGTCACCGTTTAGCTATGGCCAATGAATCGGTAAAAGGCTATGCCGGAGTGACCCAGGCTATTGTTCCAAGAAAGGCCATTATCGAATTGATGCGTCTAACTGAGCCTACTGATGAAGCAGTAGAACTGACCTTTAGTACCAGCCATATTCGGGCAGTATTGCCACAGTTTACTTTTACTTCAAAACTGTTGGACGGCCGCTACCCAGATTACAACCGAGTGATTCCAAGCCCAGGGCCTAATGTGTTGTTGGCCAGTAAAGAAATCTTAAAACAAGCTTTGAGTCGGACCGCTATTCTGTCTAATGAAAAATACCGCGGAGTGCGTCTGCAGTTTGAAGAAAAACTTTTAAAGCTAATGGCTAATAATCCGGAGCAAGAAGAAGCTGAAGATGAGCTTGAAGTTAACTATAACGGCAAAGAACTCGAAATAGGCTTTAACGTAAGTTACTTGTTGGATGTGCTTAATGCTATTGAAGGCGAAGCGGTAAAATTCAGCTTAGCTAATGCCAATAGCAGCGCTTTGGTTCAAGACCGTGATGATAGCAAGAACTTATATGTGGTTATGCCTATCCGCTTATAATGAAAAAAGCTTCTTTTCAAATTAAAAAGCTTATCGGCTTACTTAACGATGGCCATTTTCATTCCGGCAGCGATTTGGGCCAAAAACTGGGTGTTAGCCGTGCTGCAATTTGCAAACTGGTTCAACAGCTGATAGCAGATGGAATACAAATAAAAGCAGTTCGTGGCAAAGGCTATTGTTTGCCTGAAGCTTTAGGGCTGCTGGATGAAGCGCTTATTAAAACAGCGCTAATCCCTTCAGTCTGTTCCAAAGTCGAAGTTTTTACCAGCATTAGCTCTACTCAAGATTATATTAAAAATACCTTAAAAGAAGCTTCCGGCAATAGCTTCTGTCTTGCTGAGTCGCAAACTAAAGCTCGCGGCAGGATGGGTAGAAGCTGGGTATCTGGCTTTGGGCAAAATCTCTGTTTTAGCTACTTGTGGCACACTGAAAAAGACCTAAGCGAGCTTGGAGGCCTAAGCCTAATAGTTGGACTAGCTTTGCTTGAAGCTTTACCCGAGTTTGGAATTAAACCTCCGGCAAAAATTAAATGGCCCAATGATATTATTTGTCGTGACAAAAAGATGGCTGGAATTTTACTTGAAGTATCAAGCGAAGCTCATCAGTGTACGCAAGTTATTATTGGGATAGGGCTTAACGTTAATATGACCGAGACCGATCAAGACATCACTCAGGCATGGACCTCTTTAAAACAACAAAGCCAAAAAAACTATGACCGCAATCAGCTAATAATCCATTTAATGAAAAAACTGTTTGAGTATTTAAAGCAGTTTGAAAGCCAGGGTTTAGAAAGTTTTATGGAACTGTGGCAGCAACATGACTATTTGTACCATAAAAATATAAAGCTATTGCTTGGGGATAAACCCATTAGCGGTAAGGCCATGGGAATAAACTCGCAGGGCTTATTAAAGCTTGAATTAAACAATGGCGAGCTTAAGAGCTTTGCATCCGGTGAAGTCAGCATTAAGCTTTCTGAATGAATAGCAGTCAGTAAATATCACAGCAATCCATTAGGCAGACAGATAAAAGTTTGAAATCACCGTCATCCAGTGCCATACTAGCCTGACATTGACCAGTTAAAATTAACTCTATGCTAAATACACTCCGCATCGCAACCCGGAAAAGCCCTTTGGCTTTGACCCAGGCGTATTTTATTCAAAGCCAATTACAAAAACAGTATCCTAATGTATTGATAGAACTGGTGGAAATGAACACTACCGGGGACAAAATTCAGGATAGGCCTTTGGCGGCAATCGGCGGAAAAGGGCTGTTTGTTAAAACATTGGAAGAAGCCATGCTGCAAAATAGAGCTGATTTTGCGGTGCATTCTTTAAAAGATGTTCCTCCTGAATTACCTGCTCAATTTACTTTAGCTGCCATAAGCAAAAGAGAGAGCCCTTTTGATGTGTTGGTATCAGGGCGATATTCAAGTTTGGATGAGCTGCCTAAGGGCGCTAAAGTGGGCACTGGCAGTGTGCGAAGAACGGCCCAGATTTTACATTATCGACCCGATTTAGAGCTTATAGATATTCGCGGAAATGTCGACACCAGGCTTAGAAAGTTGGATGAGGGCCAGTTCGATGCCCTGATTCTAGCGGAAGCGGGTCTAAATAGGCTTGGGCTGCAAGGAAGAATCAAACAAGTGTTAAGCCCTGAGATCTGTTTGCCTTCAGTGGGGCAAGGGGCCTTAGCCATAGAATGTTTAGCTGAAAATAAAGCTTTAATAGCCGCTTTGCAAATTTTAAATCATTCAGAAAGTCGGTGTTGTATTGAAGCAGAGCGCGCCATGACAAGGGCCCTGCAAGCTAGCTGTTACTCTCCGGTAGGCAGTTTTGCAGAAATCAAAAACGGGCAGCTGCTATTAAGGGGCCTGGTTGCAAGCAAGGACGGCAAAGTCTTGATCAAAACCTTGCAACAAGGTGAGCCTGAGGCGGCTGTAAAAATCGGGGAACAGGCGGCGGCGCATTTATTGGAACAAGGTGCTCAAGCATGCTTGTAAGCAATTTAAATTTGCCATGACAAATTCTAATGCGCTAGCAGGACTTAATATTCTAATTACTCGGCCTAAGCTGCAAAGCTTGGAGTTGGCTAAGTTGATTGAAAAACAAGGCGGGCAAGCTTATGTCTGGCCTTGTTTAGAAATCTTAGCGCTTGCCGATCCTAGCAAAATTATTAATGCAGTAAATAGCTTAAGACAGACTGATCGGGTGATTTTTGTCAGCCCCAATGCAGTGGCCTATAGTTTTGCCGCATTAAACCAGCTTCAAAAACAACGCTTGCAACAGACTTGTTTAATTGCGATAGGCGTTGGCACAGCCAAAGCTTTAGAACAACAGGGCTGTGAAAACATAGTCTTTCCTGAACAGGCCGATAGTGAAGGCCTACTGGCTTTGCCTATTTTGCAAGAAGTGGCAAAGCAAAAAGTGTATATATTTCGGGGGCAAGCCGGCCGAGAACTGATTGCAAACAGCCTAGTGGCAAAGGCTGCGACAATCGAATATATTGAAAGCTATATTCGGCAAAAGCCGGCTACCGATCCACTAGAGCTTATTCAGAGCTGGCACAGGCAAAAATTCGATATGGTGGTGTGCTGTAGTACTGAAACTTTGCAAAATTTGCTGGATAGTTTAGGGCAGGAGCAAAGTTTAATGGCAAACACAGTGCTTACCGTGATCAATGAAAAGATGCTACACTTGGCTACACAAATAGGGGCTAAGCCACTATCCATTGATAGCGCTGAGAATTCAGCGATTTTAACTTGTTTAAAGAGGTTTAAGCATGAGCGATTATGAACCCATCAAGCATTTTCCTGTGACAATCGATGCTTCGCAAAGCAAGATAAAAGGAAGAAAGCGCGCTACTTTAAGCCTACTAGTGGCTTTACTCGCTTTATCATTAAGCGCCTATTCATTTTACCATGGCTATTTTCACAATAGCGTGCAGGCTTCTCAAGATAATACTGCTGCCATAAGCGCATTACAGCAGAACAATCAGGCTCTGCAAACCGACCTGCAGCAAACTCAGCAGACTGTCGCGGCTATGCAAACGGCTCAACAAAGCATGTTGGCTTTGCTGCAAAGCACCCATGAACCGCAAATGACTTTGCACCGGCTTAATTTTGAAGCGGCCAGGTCCAGCGTACAACTTGCTTATTCCCTGTTAGGACAAAACCAAGACCCAGCAAGAATTAGCGCACAGCTCAATATGGCTGCCAGTGCTTTGCAGTTAGCCGGCCCTTCTGCCCTAGGCTTATTGAAACAGGTGCAAAGTCTTAACACTGTAGTCGCTTCCTTACCTCAATCTGATCCGAATGCAGCAAGCCAGCAGCTGGATCAGCTGCAGCAGGCTTTTTCAAGTTTAGAATTTGTTCCGGCCATTACTCCCAACTCCGCTGATCAAGTCGCTGCTAATGTTCAGACTCAAACTCAATTATCAGGCTGGCGCTCAGGGCTGCAGCATAGCTGGCAGCAATTGAAGTCCTTTTTAATTATCCGATCAAGTAATCAGATCGGGCCTAATTTAGTGGCTGAAAGCGCCCGTTTCGATGCACTGCGCACATTAGAGCTCAGTATTGCTGAAGCGAAATGGGACGCCATTACCGGCAATCAGCGCTATACCAACGATCTAGATCAGCTTCAAGCCCAGGTACAAAGCTACACTGTCAATAACGACGCACAGCAAGCTTGGCTCAAACAATTACAAGCGCTTCGTGCTATTTCAGTGGTTTACCCAACCGATAAAATGCAGCAGATAGACCAAGGCTTTAGCCAAATATTAAGCCAGTTTGACCGTGATTTGACCCATTAAGGAGAGAGAAATGAAACGCTTTTTATGGGTATTAGCATTGCTAGTGATTGCAGTCTTAGTTGGAGTGGGCTTAATTGAACTGCCGGGCTACGTTCTGGTTCAAGTCAACCTGAACTCAGTCGCTATGCCATTATGGTTGGCTGTACTTGGAATATTGGTCATATTTTTAATTTTATTTGCTTTGCTTCGGTTCTGGGCAACCATTATGAAAGTCCCCAGTTTGCTCAGGAAAATGAAAAAACGCCGGCAAATGCAGCGCTTGCAAAGCGCTCTGGAAAGTTTATTAAATACAGACTGGCTGCAAGCGGAGCAGCACTTTAAAAAACTGGCTAAAAATCAGTTTTTGCTGCCTCACAGTCAACTGCTGGCAGCAAGCTGCGCGGCAAAAGCTGGTAGAGTTCATGCCCAGGAACACTATGTTAAAACAGCGCAGCCTATTTTGCCCCAAGATAATCTTTTAGTTGAGCTGGCTAAATTAGACTTATTTGCCAGTGAAGAAAACTGGAAGGCCGTGTTGGCGCAAATTCAAAAATTAAAACAGCAGTATCCAAACCATTCTGGTCTGTTAAGACGTGAAATAATGGCATTACAACAGCTTAAAGCCTGGACAGAGCTCTGTGCGCTTTTAGCAGAATCTAAACAGGCCCAAATCTTAAGCGAAACAGAATATAACAAGCTCGCTATTAAAGCCTATCAAGGTTCCTTGAAAAAGGCTTTGCGTTATTCTCCACAGGCCATGGATGTTATCTGGGAAAGTATTCCAGAACAATATCAGCTTGAGCCCAGCGTTGCAGCAGCTTATGCCAAACATTTACTCAAAGCGCAGCATTATGAACAAGCCGAGCAGTTGTTGAATCAGGCTATTGAACTTCATACCGCTTCAGCAGAAAGCTTACATAGCTTAGCGCAAATTTGTTTAAGCAATCGCGCATATGAAAAAGCCAAACGCTATGCAGAGCAAAGTCTTAGTATGAAGCCTAATGCTGCTGCTTATAGCATTTTGGCCCAAGTTTATGAGCAGGAAGGGGATGTGCAAAAGGCCCTGAAAACTTACCGCCAAGCTTCCATGTTGCTATAGAGAGCCAAGCATGTTGGCAGGACAAAGAATTTGGATCACAGGCGCTTCAAGTGGAATTGGCCGTGCAGTGGCTATTGAATTGGCTAAAGCCCAAGCCCGTTTAGTCATTTCAGGCAGAAATCGCGAGGCTTTACAGGAATTAAAAAAAGCTTATCCCAAGCAGATAGAATTGGTTTTAGCCTTTGATGTCACCAACCTTAATGCCAATTTAGCCGCTGCCGGTCATATTACAAAACAATTAGGCGGCTTAGATAAGGTATTCCTCAATGCTGGCGCCAGCCAGCATATTGACCCGGCAGAATTTCACAGTGAAGCTTTTGTTAAAATGATCAAGATCAATTACTTTAGCCTTGTTTATGGCATAGAAGCTGCCCTACCTTTACTGCAGTCCTCCAAAGCTCCGCATATTATCGGCATGAGCAGTATGGCTGCTTATCATGGACTGCCTTTAGGCGAGGCTTATAGTGCGGCTAAAGCTGCCTCTCGCAATTTACTGCAAGGTTTACAGGTTGATTTCAAACAGAAAGGCATCAGCGTTTCAATCGTTTGCCCGGGTTTTATAGATACCCCTTTAACAGCCAGACACCGTTTTTCTATGCCATTTTTAATGACAGCAGAACGGGCTGCTAGCATTATTGTTAAAGGAATAATCAAAAGAAAAGCAGAAATAGCCTTTCCTAAGCCGATGATCTGGGCGGCTAAAAGCCTGAATTATTTGCCTAGCTCATGGGTGATTGGGCTGCTTGCCAGGGCTAAGCTTAAAGTGCAGAAAAGCCAGGCTAAAACCGACAAATAGGCTCTTTGCCGTTTCCGCTCCAGCAGGAATCAGGTACAATAAACTTAATCTAGCCATTAGACCGTTATTATGAATAAGTATCAAACACTCTTAGCCAGCCAATTAGAAGCCATAAAACAACAGGGCCATTACCGAATTTTTATTGAACTGGAGCGTTTGCTGGGACAATTTCCTTATGCTTTGCATCAAAATAAAAAAATCGTAATGTGGTGCAGCAATGACTATTTAGGCATGAGCCAAAATCCCGTCGTTATCTCAGCTATGAAAGAAGCTTTGGAAAAAGCCGGTGCCGGCTCTGGCGGGACTAGAAATATTAGTGGGACCCAGCACTATCATCGAGCTTTAGAACAGGAATTGGCTGATTTATATCATAAAGAAGCGGCCTTATTATTTAGCTCAGGCTATGTGGCTAACGAAGCAGCTTTAATGACTTTGGCAGGCCGACTGCCTGATTGTGCCGTGTTTTCCGACAGCGAAAACCATGCTTCTTTAATTCATGGCATTCGTGAGTCCAAGGCCGAAAAGTTTATTTTTGAACATAATAATCTAGAGCATTTAGAAAGCTTACTGCAATTGGTCCCGCTTGAAAGGCCTAAAATTATAGTATTTGAGTCTGTTTACTCCATGTCAGGCAGTATTGCACCTATTGAGAAAATTTGTCAACTTGCCAAAACCTATAAAGCTTTAACCTATCTGGACGAAGTTCATGCTGTAGGGCTGTACGGTAAAGAAGGCGGCGGAATTGCGCAGGAACTGGGCTTACAGGACCAAATCGATGTTATCTGTGGTAATTTCGGTAAAGGCTATGGCGTCATGGGCGGCTATATTGCAGCTTCTGCTACTATAGTGGATTTTATTAGAAGCTTTGCCGGACCTTTTATTTTCACCACTTCTATGTCTCCTGTTATTGCAGCGGGAGCCTTGGCCAGCGTTAGCTATTTGCGCAGCAGTCAAAAAGAAAGAGAAGCTTTGCAGCAGACAGTGGCTAAGCTTAAATCAGCCTTAAGAAAAGCAGGCATTCCGTTTCTTGAAAACCCAAGCCAAATGGTGCCTGTTATGATAGGAAATGCTCAAAAGTGCCGCCAAGTCAGCAATATCTTATTGAAAGACTATGGTATATATGTGCAGCCGGTCAATTACCCTACTGTAGCCAAAGGGACTGAAAGGCTCAGAATTACTCCAAGTCCGTTTCATAGCGATGAAATGATAGAATATTTAGTCCAAAGTCTTAAGGAAGCCTTAAGCTTAACCGCTTAAAATAAGCATTGTAACACTAACATTCTTATCAAAAGGATTTGATAAACATGTATAATGTCGTGGCATTGATGCCTGCAACGGAAAGTTCGCCTGTAAAAGCCGGATTTTCAACTCAGTTTGTTAAACACTTATCTGCAGCAAAAGACCACTTTATGCGTGCAACTCTTAGCGGTGTTGCCATTGCTTTGACTTGTAACGGCATAGACAATGCCATTGTTAGACGCCAAACCGGCACTTTTATCCCTCAAGTTCCCGGTGCATTGAATGAAAGACTTCTGAATATGGCAGATCGATATAGCAAGGGTTTAAACGTAGCTGTGGCTAAACAGGTAGTATTAAGTTGCTCATTGGTTTTATCCATGATTGCCTTAGAAGATCTCACTCAGGATTTATGTGGAGAAGGCCCTATAAGTAAAATGCTAACAGGAGTAGGGGCAGGCGCAATACAGGCTTATGTTTCTAATCCATTAGCAACCGTATTGGTCAGATTACAGACCGGGGCTGAAGCTATTAAGCCCAGTTGTGGTTTTAAAATGTCAGATTTCTTAGCAGGGGCGAGTTCCACTGCGTTTAGAAACAGCTTGTTCTGGGCTTTGTTGTTTTCCAGTACTCACTCTGTTGATGAAGCCCTTAAAAAACGCGGACTGGATTCTTCCAGCCTAGCTGCAGCAACCCCTGTATTTTGCAGCTTAGCGGCTTCAGCTGTCACCGCTCCGATTGCTACCTTGGAGAATCCCACGCCGATCACGAAGCTGAGGAGCTATTACAAATACTGAGTTGAGCAGGCTAAGTTCTTTAGTTAGAATTGCTTTATGACAACTCGATATTTCATTGTATTACAGTCCATGTTAATTGTTACTGTCGGCCAGCTTTCCGGGTATCTCTATACTCCGTCATTGCCGGCCATGGTAGCAGATCTGCATACCTATACTTCACAGGTCCAGCTCAGCCTGAGCGTGGCTTTACTGGCTTATGGAAGCTCGCAAATTTTGTATGGAGCTTTATCCGATTACTATGGCAGAAGAAAGCTGGTGTTATTTGGACTGATGGTATTTGTCTGTGGCAGCTTTGTCACTGTTATCGCTGACAGCGTTGATGTGCTTTTGTTAGGAAGAGTGGTACAAGGGGTCGGAATGGGGGCCGTGGGGCTGACCCGAGTGATAAACCGCGATGTATTTAAAGGTCCTGAATTTCTAAAAGTAAGCAGCTATATTACCATGATATTGGCGCTCACCCCTATTATAGCGCCACTGCTTGGCGGCTATATTCAAGACTATATTGGCTGGCGAGGGAACTTTCGCTTTCTATTGATTTATTCTTTAATTATTTTATTGATCATTAGCTTTTATCTGCCGGAAACCAATCTAAACCGCCATCCGGGCCACCCTACCGTAAAAGCTTTATTAGCAGCCTATAAGCAGGTGATTTCCAATAAAAAATTTATGGCACTTCTATGCTGCAGCATGCTGATGTTTTCTGGAGAATCAAGCTATACCATTATTGCGCCATTTTTATTACAAAACCAATTAGGATGGTCTGCAGTGGCTTATGGCTGGCTGGGGCTGTTTCCAGTGTTTGGATTTTTATTAGGCTCAGTTATCTCTGCCCGGCTTGCTCAGAGTTTAGAGCCTGAGCAGATGATGAAAGTGGGAATCAGTATTAGCGTTTTTGCGAGTATTCTCATGTTAGGCCTTTCCTGGCAATTAACCACAGTAGTCCTGATATTGCCGATGACCATTTATATGATGGGAATGAGTTTGATCACAGTCCCATGTGGAGTGGGGGCCATGTCTTTGTTTACTAACAGAATTGGCGTGGCTGGAGCTGTCTATGGCAGCGGGCTGATGGTTGGAGCGGGTTTAATCAGTGCATTTGGCACACAGTTTCATGCGCATAACCAAAGGCCTTTAGCCTTAATTTTAACCGGCATATCGCTACTGATTGCCGTTATTTATTATCAGTTAATACGCCCTACCAATTAGCGTTGGCGTTGTTGATAGTATTTTCTAAATCTTTACCTTGAACCAAGCCCGCATAAATAGCAGAAGTCCCGTCATTTCTTGTGTAAACCAAAATAGGGGTCCCAATAAACTGATACTGGGTGAAAAAGGCGTTATTTTGTTTTACCGCATTAAAAGCAGCGGCATTAGCTGGATCATTCATATCTAAAGCAGAGACCCCGCCTTCTTCTTGCTGGTTATCAAAATTACTTTCATCTTGCTTGAGCAAGGCCACTTGCTCAGAGGCTCTAAGCTTTGATATATCATATGACAATAAATGCAGTTAGGATCGATAATGACATATATCTTGTGAGGGGCCTGATCACTGCCTTCACTAAACCAGTGGGTACCTGCAATACTTTGATAAGCGCCTTTGGCAATAACCTTATTGATGTATTCATCGGTATATTGCTGGGTCAGGTTTTGCCCCTGTGCATTCAATAAGGCCCCAGAAAATAAATACTGATTAGTGGGATCAACATAGACAATGGCTTGACTGTTCTGTTTTTTAGTTTGAATCACAAATCCTTGCCAGCCATTGGCTGCCTGAAATTCGTTGGTGATATTCACTTGGTTGTAAGTTAGTTTGCTAACAAGTTTGGCAGCGGGTGAATTTAAATCGAGCGCAGCTTGCGCAGAAAAATTAAAGCTTAACAGGCAGGCAAACAGGCTTAAGCGAATAGCAAATTTCATAGTGGCACCTTAACAAAATTTCTAGCATTGATTCTAATGTTTAGATACTAGCATATTATAAACTTAACACTAGTCTGAAAAGCTTTAGCCTGCTAGAATAATTCGTTGATACTTAGTGAAATTAGAGCCTGTGATTAAAATTAGTCGCACAATTAGGACCTTGCTATGCCCTGTTTTTTGGGTAGCTATGGTCTTTTGCGCTGTTTTTGCCCAGGCCGACACTCCTGACAGCAACCCTTATCATATTCCTTGGCAATGTAACGTCGTCAATGGCAATTGGGTTTGCCATGAAAATGTTTCTACCGATGCCGACCTCTATCGCCCTAACCAAACTTCTGAGCAACAAACCGCTGCTTTGTCCAAGGCCTTAGGTTGGGTGCAGGACAACAGTGATAATGCAGACACCTGCTCTATCTGTGGCGGATATTACTATGAAGCCCCGCTTCCGGTTAGCGAAAATGCCGGAACTTTGGCAGGCTCTAAAACAACCATTAACCCAGGAAGCACTTACTACAAGGTTCAAGGCGACTTAGTTTTAGGCAATGGAGTGGTGGTGACTCAGCCGGGCAGAGTGCTTTATGCAGATCAAGCGACTATTTCTCCTAATGCGCAGACCGGCAAGCTGCAAAAAATTGTCGCCTCAGGCAATATTCGCTTACATCAAGCTGGACAGCTTTGGCTTGGCAGCCAGCTGCAAGCTAATTTAACGACCCATCAGGCTGAAGTGGACAATGTGACCTATTTGATTCGAGTCAGTGCAAGCCGACCTGACTTTTTACAACAAGCCGGTGCGCCTGATCCTAATTTCACAGGCTATGCTCGTGGCCATGCTGATGTCGTTCGTCAGTTGAGTGAAAACCAGTATTCTCTGACCCACGCTACTTATACCACCTGCCCGCCTGATAGCAGCACATGGTTGTTGAAAGCTGAAAAAATTGATCTAGACCAAAGTACAGGCCGCGGAGAAGCAGAAAATACTTTTCTATTAATTCACGGTGTTCCGATTTTTTATGCTCCGTATTTTAGCTTCCCCATTAACAAAGACCGTAAAACGGGTTTCTTATATGGCAGCGCGAGCTATAACACTCAAAATGGAGTAGCGCTAAGCTTCCCTTACTATATCAACTTAGCGCCTAACTATGATGATACGATTACTCCAACGATTTATACCAAGCGGGGAGTGTTGTTTGATAACCTATTTAGATATTTGACGCCGTCCAGCCAAGGCGAAATTGATGGGCAGATTTTGCCGGATGATCAGCTTAGCCATCAAACCCGATATGCTTACTCCATTAACGATACCACCAACCTTAGCCAGAGCTGGCGGGCAATATTGGATTACAACTCGGTAAGCGATCAAAACTATTTGCAGGATTTTGGCAGTCAAACCAGCGCAGTGGTTGCGAACCAAGTATTGTTAAATCGTTCTTTAGCCCTTGATTATAACAGCCTGCATTGGACTTTTAACGGCTTACTGCAATCTTATCAAATTATCAATCCGGCATTAGATACCGGTAACCGTCCTTATAATGAATATCCCGCTACCGAGCTGCAGGCCCA
>JARDZR010000128.1 GCA_029240715.1 Gammaproteobacteria bacterium | reverse complement strand
CCATGCTCTAGTAAAAATTGAATTAATCTTGCTAAATCTCTCTGGTAATGCTCACAGGTATAAACTGAAAACTGCTTTTGCTGCTGCATATAGGCCAAAAAAGCCCGAAGCTCAGCTTTAAACAGGGCTTCAGCCATTTTTTACACAACAGGCTGTTGTGAGGTCACAATAGGAGCTTGGCCTGAAGACAAAGGCATATTAGGACTGGTATTATTCGGAGTGCTATTGGTGGTATTAGTCACGCCGGGGGTGCTACGCAAAGGAGGCGTTGTGGTTTCATTGGGGTGCAAAGGCTTGCTTTGGCTGGTACTTTTAGGAGCTGCTGCTTTCAAATATAAAGGTCCGCTTTGCCCGCAAGCTGTCAATAATAGGCTCATTAAAATAGGAGCTGTGCTTAGGATTTTTTTAAATTTCATCATTCATTCCTTTTCACTTGGTTTGTTTTTATCATAGAATTTAAAGACTAACCCGTCTACTTAAATTATATAAGTTGCCTTTATGCCGACCATACTTGAAACAGTAACTATAGAACCCAAACAGCCTGCCAAAGCAGCAGTCATCTGGATGCACGGCCTTGGCTCTGATGCAAACGACTTTGTCCCCGCTATCGAAGCTTTAAGCCTTGCCGACCAATATCAAATGCGCTTTGTTTTGCCGCATGCTCCTATCCAGCCTGTAAGCTTAAACGCCGGAATGATGATGCGGGCTTGGTATGATATCAACAGCCTAGACCGCGATTTACATCGCCAGGATGCAGAAGGTATTCACCGCTCATTTGAAGCAATTAGCCATCTGATTGATCAACAGATTAGCCAAGGCATTCCCAGCCATAAAATAATAGTGGGAGGCTTCTCTCAAGGAGGCGCGATTGCGCTTTATACCGGACTTTGCTATGCAAAGCCTTTAGCAGGAATAATGGGACTGTCTACTTACTTACCTCTTAGTGAGATAATTACTCAAAAAAGACATCCCGAAAATGCAAATGCCCCCATTTTACTAATTCATGGCACTGAGGATGAGGTGATTCCGTTTGAATATGCAGAAGCCTCAAGAGAAGCTTTATTGGCCATGAATTACTCCGTAAATTGGCAAGCCTATCGCATGGGTCATAGCGTCTGCACCGAAGAACTGTTTGTCATTGCCAAATGGTTGGCAGAAAGAACAGAATGATTATCAAGCGGATTCATATCCAAAGCTTTCGCAATCTATCCGCCGTTAGCCTGACTTGTCACCCTAAATTTAATCTGTTATTTGGAGAAAATGGCTCTGGAAAAACCAGCCTGCTTGAGGCGATTTACTTTTTAAGTCATGGCCGTTCATTTCGTTCCAATTTGTTAAGCCGTTTAATAAGCCATGGCAAAGCAAACTTTTCTTTGTTTGCCGAGGTCCAGACTGAAAAAACTAAACATAGTATTGGCATGCTCCGTTCTATAGGAGAAGAAAGCAAAACTCGCTTGGACGGTAAAAACCTTAACAGCCATATTGAAGTTGCTAAATGTCTACCCGCCCTTTTATTCAATCCAGAAAGCTTTAGCTTGCTAAGTGCCGGTTCTAAGGGTCGTCGTCAGTTGTTGGATTGGGGGGTGTTTTATCAGCAAGCTGAGTTTATCCATATTTGGCAGCAAGCCCGAAAGTCATTAAAGCAAAGAAACGCTGCTCTTAGAAAAGGCCAAAGTAAACAAGAGCTTAAGCTATGGCAACCCAGCCTTATTAGCGCTTCAGAAAACATCGATAATTACCGCAAAAGCTATGTACAGGCCTTATTGCAGGTTTTAGAGAATTTAATTGCTGAGTTTTTACAAAAACATAAAATCCAAATCCAATACTATCGTGGTTGGCCCCAGGATGAATCTTTAGAATCGTGCCTGGAACGTTCTTTAGAACAAGACAGAAAGCATGGCCTAACCCATTATGGCCCTCATCGAGCTGATTTAAAATTTAAAATCCAGAATCAGCCTGCAGAAGAGGTCCTATCAAGAGGCCAGCAAAAAACCTTAATCTGTGCGCTTAAAATTGCCCAGGGAATGTTATTTAAAAAACAAACCGGCCAAGCCTGTATTTATTTGCTGGATGATATTGCCTCGGAATTAGACCAAGGTCATTTAAAAGAAATTATGGGACATTTACAGAACTTAGGCTCTCAGGTTTTTATGAGCAGCATTCAAGAAAATGTACTGACTCCTTATTTGCTGCCCGAAGAGTTCAGTAGCTATCCCATTGCAAATGGTTGCATTTTAAATACTCTGCAAGCCAGCGATAAAGTTATTGATGGGATTGATTCCCACTGAAACTTTAGGATTAGCCTGCTTGAGATAATGTGGCTGATAAGCGAATACCGCCCCTATAAATGCCACACTTAGCATGCTAAGCATTATAAGATTCAGCGATTTTTCAGCCCTTTTCATAGCGAATCCTTTTACTGTTTTTTTAGAATTATAGTTTAAATATAAGGGTTTTTCTTTAAACTGCAGCTGTCCTCAGAAATTTCCACAAAAATAGAGCAAAATGACGGGTTTTCTGATACAATACAGCATGGTCTAGTTAAGGAGCCTTTAATCGTGTCAGAACAAGATAAAAAACCTTTAAATTCAAA
>JARDZR010000127.1 GCA_029240715.1 Gammaproteobacteria bacterium | reverse complement strand
TGCGTTTATAGAACGCTGTAGGCGAGAAAATAAAATCTTTGATAAAATCTTGGCAAGTCAAGCCATTAGCCAAGCTGAACTTGATCTGCTTTTGGCGGAGGAGCTGCTCAAGGACTATATTGGTTTAATTAAGAGGCATGCTTGTCCGATGCCTGTTTCAAAATTGGTCACGCCTTGTTTTATTACTTCAAAGCAGCAGTTAAGTGAAGTTTTGTCTTCCTCTGATAAAGATAAAGTGCAGCCTTTAGCGAGTATTGAATCTGATTTTGCAGCTTAAGCTTGAATTCAGCAGAAGCTTTGGGGGCAAGATAATATTTGATATTTAATGCCACCCAGTTAAGCCAGTTAGCAAGCACCCGATAAAAACCTAATTGCCATTCAGTTTCTATTAAAGGCAGCTCATAAGCTTGCATAAAAGATTTGAACAAATAAAGGTCAATACTTGCATCAGATTTAAGGCTCCAGTTCAATGCAGTAGCAAGTACATCTTGGGCTTGGCTGATTTTACCTGCCCAGTCCCAGTCGATAATAAGGGCTTGCTCATTTTGCCAAATTACATTGCTCAAACTTAAATCTCGATGGCTGATGACACTATCTTTAGGAGCCATTGAGCAGGCTTGAATACATTCTGCGTTAATGCTTTTTAGCCAGTCAAACTGGGCCTTTAAAAATTGGCTCAGTTCAGGATTAGACAAAGCCAAAGCGTTGGCCCAGTTTTGCCAGTCTTGCATGGTGATAGAGTAAGTCTCTAAAGAAGGCGCAAAATCAACATTAAGCTGAGCTTGGTGAATCTTTTGAAGCAATAGGGCGATGTGTTGGACATGCTCTGGTCTAACTTGCTCATTTTGAAGAATATGGCCTTCTATGTACGGAAAAGTAAGACAATAATGCTTATTGGCTTTCTGTTCGGATCTTATAGCTAAGACCGCGGGTACGCCATGCTTTTTAAGCAGGGCTGCAATTTTTTGGCTACTATTAATTTGCTCCATATCGGTACTAGGCAAAAATTCTTTAACAATAAATTGGCTTGTGTTGAGCTTAAGACTAAGCTTATTGGCCATTTGGTGAATTCTGGTGCTTATGATACATTAAAACGCTTTTGAAATGATGATAAGAGATGGTTTATGCATTTTGGCATTTTAAAAAAATATTCTTCGCTGTTCGCAACTATAAGCTTCTTGGTCGATGAGCTGATAGTAATCGCTTCAGGCTATTTGGCTTATTACTTAAGGTTTGCCAATTTAAGTGGGGTTCCCAGTTTATATAATCTTGCCATATTGATAGGTTGTGTGATTGCTTATCTGTGTTTTTATCAATTCGGCTTATATGAACCTTTACGCGGCAAGCAGATAGATGTTCTGTTTAAGCGCTTGTTTACGGCCTGGGCTTCTATTCTGCTTATTTTTGCACTACTGGCGTTTTTTACTAAAACGGGAGAAAGCTTTTCAAGGCTTTGGTTGATCGAGTGGTTTGCGATAGGATTTTTCAGCTCGGTAGTATTTAGGATTCTTGCCGTATTGGTTATGAGAACGCTTCGCAAGAAGGGTTACAACCATCGCACTTTATATATTATCGGAGCAGGAGATTTGGGCAAGCATATCGCTAAAACGATTCATGAGGCGATGTGGACTGGTTATCTGATCAAAGGCTTTTTTGATGACAATACTTCATTGATCGGGACTAAGCTTGAAGATATTCCTGTTTCGGATCTTCCCTCTGACTGGGATGCTTATCTTGCTCAAAATCCGATTGATGAAATTTGGATTGCTTTGCCGCTTTGTGCGGAACAAAGAATTAAAGAAATTATGATAGGTTTGCGCCATAGCACCGTTAACGTCAGATTGGTTCCTGATATTTTTGGATTAGGCTTGTTAAACCATTCTATTTCAGAGATAGCAGGGGTCACCACCTTAACCCTGAGAGAATCTCCAATGCGGGGTTTAAGTTCCTTAATTAAAAACATCGAAGACCGCGTTCTCGCTTTTATTATTTTGCTTTTGATTTCTCCTCTGCTTATGGTTATTGCATTAGCCATTAAGTTTACGAGTAAAGGACCGGTTTTATTCAAGCAAAAAAGATACGGCATCGACGGTAAGCTGATCAACGTTTATAAATTTCGATCCATGTATATCCATCAGGAAGAGGAAGGCAAGGTTACTCAAGCCAAAAAAGGGGATGCCAGGATTACCAAGGTAGGGCACTTTATTAGAAGAACCAGCCTGGACGAGTTGCCGCAGTTTTTTAATGTGTTGCAGGGCAGGATGTCCATAGTTGGCCCACGTCCTCATGCGGTTGCGCATAATGAACAGTATAAAGACTTAGTGGCGATGTATATGCAAAGGCATATCGTAAAGCCTGGAATTACCGGTTGGGCCCAAGTAAATGGATTAAGGGGCGAAACCGATACTTTGGAGAAAATGCAAAAAAGGGTCGAGTACGATTTGTACTATATTGAACACTGGTCCATTTGGTTCGATTTTAAAATTATTTTAATGACTATTTTTAAAGGATTTGTAGACAAAAATGCCCGCTGAAAAATCAATTAAAATTTATCCGGTTATTTTATCAGGAGGGTCGGGTAGCCGTTTATGGCCCTTGTCTCGTAAGGAATATCCCAAGCACCTTATCCCTTTGATGGACCATCAGAGTTTATTACAAAAGACTTTGTTGAGATTGGAAGGTTTGCCCTGCCATTCACCTATGCTGGTTTGCAATCAGCAGCACCGTTTTATGGTGGCTGAGCAATTGCAGGAGCTTGGGCTTAATCAGTCTCATATTATTTTAGAACCTATTGGCCGTAATACCGCACCTGCAGTCGCCATTGCCGCTCTGTCTGCCGTTGCAGAAAATCCCGATGCAGTGTTATTGGTTTTGCCAGCCGATCATATGATTAAAAGCAATGCGGTATTTGTAAAAGCCGTTGAGCAGGCTTTGCCTTATGCGACTCAGAATAAGCTGTTAACTTTTGGTATTACTCCCAGCTCTGCTCATACTGGATATGGCTATATTCAGCAAGGCCAAAAATTAGGGGAGGCAGCCTATCAAGTTGCTCAATTTGTTGAAAAACCTAGTTTAAAAGTGGCGCAAGATTATCTTAATTCCGGTGATTATTATTGGAATAGCGGGATGTTTCTATTTAAGGCCTCTGCTTATTTGGAAGAGCTTAAAAAGTTCTCGCCTGAGATATTACTGCATTGCCAGGAAGCTTGGAATAAAAGATCTCAGGATTTAGATTTTATCCGAATAGATGAAAATGCCTTTATGCAATGCCATGATGTATCCATTGATTATGCGGTAATGGAAAAAACCCATGAAGCGGCTATGGTCCCGCTTGATGCTGGATGGAGCGATGTGGGAGCATGGTCAGCCTTGTTTGAAATCAGTGACAAAGATGCCTCTGGCAATATTGTCCAAGGTGATGTCTGGGTGGAAGAGGTTTCTAATAGCTATCTTTACGCACAAAATAGATTGCTGGCAGTCGTTGGAGTCAAAGACCATATTGTGGTGGAAACGGCTGATGCGGTTTTGGTGGCAGACAAAAGCCATACCGAACAGGTTAAAAATATTGTACAGCGTTTGGAAAAGCTTGGTCGCAACGAGAGGCTTTATCATCGGGTGCAATATCGTCCCTGGGGGCATCATGAACTTTTGATAGAAAACGAGGATTTTCA
>JARDZR010000033.1 GCA_029240715.1 Gammaproteobacteria bacterium | reverse complement strand
ATTCAGATTGACGGAAAAAAATGCCAATATCTCAGCAGCGGCTGTATTCGGGTTAAAGCAGAGACTGTGCCTGAACGTCTGCGTGAAATTTTTGATGGAATCAATAGCATAATTGAGCAATTTCAACCGAGTGAAGCGGCGATTGAACAAATTTTTATGTTTCACAGCGCAGATTCAGCTTTGAAACTAGGCCAGGCCCGTGGTGTTGCTATGGTGGCCATGGCTACTCAGAATCTCAGTGTCGCTGAGTATTCAGCCAGACAAGTTAAACAGGCTGTGGTAGGTTATGGTGCGGCAGATAAGGCCCAGGTCCAGCAAATGGTTAAAACACTGCTAAACTTGAGTAAACCGCCCCAGGCAGATGCTGCTGATGCTTTGGCTATTGCTTTATGCCATTACCATACTCAGCAAAGCTTGCTGTATATGGGTGATGCGAAAAAAACCGTCAGAGGACGCTTAAGATGATAGGCAGTATTATTGGAATATTGATAGAAAAAAATCTCAGCACATTACTTATTGATGTGAACGGAGTGGGCTATGAGGTTGAAGTTCCGATGACCACTTTATATCAACTCCCTGCACTGGGAGAAAAAGTTAAGCTCTATACTCACTTTATCGTTAGGGAAGATGCTCAGCAGCTATGTGGTTTTATTCATCAAAGAGACCGCCGATTGTTCCGTGAACTATTAAAGGTTAACGGTGTGGGCGCTAAGGTAGCTTTAAGCATTCTATCTGGAATGGAAGCGGACACCTTTGCTCAATGCATCCTAAGCGCTGATTCTGCTATGTTGGTAAAAATCCCGGGAATTGGTAAAAAAACAGCAGAACGCTTGTTAATTGAGATGCGTGATCGCTTAACCGATTGGGAATATGCAACTGAAACTGGTCAATTTAGCGCGGAAGCGGTAAAATTGGTTGCCGAGGACCCTGCCAAACGAGCAGAACAAGACGCTATCAGTGCTTTAGTATCTTTAGGATATAAGCCAGCCGAAGCAAGTAGGGCAGTTAGCCAACTACTTGACGAATACAGCAGCAGTGATCAGTTGATTCGCGCAGCCTTGCAGGGAATGATGAAAACTGGCTGATCCCGCCTTTATGGGGATCCAGGGAAAATTATGTTAACAGAAACCTATCAAAAGCGAGTGGATCGCTGCTGGCCCCATGAACACGAGCCTTTAAACAGGCCGCAAATCGATTTTTATCGGGAAAAGATTAAGCATTTACTCAAAGAAAAAAATGCAGTTCTTGTCGCCCATTACTATGTTGATGCCGAAATCCAGCGTTTGGCTGAAGAGACGGGCGGAATAGTGGCTGACTCATTGGAAATGGCTAGGTTCGGAGCCAAGCATCCTGCTAAAACCTTGATGGTATGCGGTGTCAAATTTATGGGGGAAACGGCTAAAATTTTAAGTCCTGAAAAAAAAGTATTAATGCCGAGCTTAGAGGCAAACTGTTCTTTGGACTTAAGTTGTCAGCCAGATGAATTTGAAGCTTTTTGTAAAAAACATCCCGATCGCACTGTTGTGGTTTATGCCAATACTTCAGCCGGGGTAAAGGCCTTAGCGGACTGGGTGGTCACTTCTAGCATAGCGGTGGAAGTGATTGAATATTTACAGGCCAAAGCTGAAAAAATCCTCTGGGCCCCAGATCGTTATTTAGGCGGTTATATTCAGAAAAAAACCGGTGCTGATATGCTGATCTGGCAAGGCTCCTGTGTGGTGCATGAAGAGTTTAAAGCTAATGCAATTAAAGAATTAAAAAAACAGTTTCCTCATGCTGCGGTTTTGGTCCACCCTGAATCTCCGGAGGAAGTAGTGGCGCTGGCAGATGCAGTAGGGTCAACTTCTCAGTTATTAAAGGCCAGTCAGACTTTGCCTAACGATACTTTTATCGTGGCAACCGATAAGGGCATTTTTTATAAAATGCAGCAAGCTTCGCCGCATAAAACTTTTATTGAAGCGCCTACTGGCGGCACAGGGGCCACTTGTAAAAGTTGTGCACACTGCCCTTGGATGGCAATGAATGATTTAAAAGCTTTGGCAGAATCTTTAGAAGAGCAAGGCAATGAAATTACTGTCCCTGAAAGTATTAGACTAAAAGCTTTAGTTCCTTTAGAGCGAATGGTCAATTTCGCCAGTCAAAGATGAGTATTATGGTCCCTGAAAACATCATTAAACAGATGGTTAAAAATGCCTTAGAGGAAGATATAGGCCCGGGCGATATTACCGCGCAGCTTATCCCGGAAAGCAATATGGCTGAAGCCAGGGTTATTACCCGCGAGCCAATGGTGCTTTGTGGGCAGGCTTGGGTCAATGAAGTATTTGTCCAAATTGACCGCCAGGTTGAAATAAAATGGCATTATCAAGATGGGCAAGCCGTTAAAGCCGGTGAGGCCCTGTTTGAACTTAAGGGCAAATCACGCAGCTTGCTAACTGCAGAAAGGACCGCACTGAATTTTTTACAGATGCTTTCTGGAACGGCCACTATGGTCCATCGCTATGTTGAAAAAATTCAGCACAGTCACACCAAGCTTCTGGACACTCGAAAAACCATTCCGGGCTATAGACTTGCTCAAAAATATGCAGTGTGCTGTGGCGGTGGTCATAATCATAGGATAGGCCTATATGACGCTTTTTTAATTAAAGAAAATCATATTGCTGCTTATGGCTCAATTAGCGGGGTGGTGAAAGCGGCCAAAGCAATTGCAAAAACTAAACAGCTTGAAGTTGAAGTTGAAAATCTCTCTCAGTTAGAGCAAGCGATCGAAGCTAAAGCGGATATTGTGATGTTGGATAATTTTGATCTAGCTGCTATGAAGCAGGCGGTTGCCTTGAATAAAAATAGGGTCAAGCTTGAGGTTTCTGGCAATATCAGTTTGGACAATATTGCCAAAGTGGCTGAAACGGGCGTAGATTTTATCTCGGTGGGGTCCTTGACCAAGCATGTGCAAGCCATTGATTTATCCATGAGGTTTATATAAATGCAATATGTAGGCCAATTAAATAAAATGCTGGGTAGTGTAGACCAAGATGCAAAAGTCAGATACAGCTTGCTGCTCGGTAATGAACAGATCGCGCTTCATGACTTATTAGATGCTGAGCTGAGCTTGAGCCTAAACGGCATGATTCATTGCGTGGCTTGTTCTCGGCCCATAAAAAAGAGCTTTCAGCAAGGCTATTGTTTCCCCTGTACCCAGGCTTTAGCCCAATGCGATATTTGCATAGTGCGCCCAGAATTGTGTCATCACCGGCATGGCACTTGCCGTGAGCCTACTTGGGCTGAAAAGCACTGCATGCAGTCTCATTATGTTTATTTGGCTAATGCTTCAGGCCTTAAAGTCGGCATTACTCGCGGCAGCAATATCCCCAATCGATGGATTGATCAGGGTGCCGCAGAAGCTTTACCTATATTTGAGGTTAAAAACCGTTATCTCTCAGGACTGGTTGAGGTCTTGTTTAAGACAGAGGTGGCCGATAAAACCAATTGGCGCAAAATGCTACAGGGCGAGCCTGAACCGATAGATCTGCTTGCTGCAAGAGATCTTATTTTAAGCAAATTGGACTTAAAGCCGTTGCAGTCAGAGTTTGGCGCTGAGGCTTTGACTTATCTGGATAATGCCAAGGTCCTACAATTTCGCTATCCTGTTTTGCGATATCCCACTACAATTAAAAAAGCAGAGTTTGATGAGCAGGGAATATTAAAGGCAAAGCTATTAGGTATAAAAGGCCAATATTTGTTGCTTGATAAAGGCGTGATAAATGTTCGCAATTTAGCTGGGCATCATTTAAGCTTAGCAAGTTCTGACGTATAAATTAATGAGAAGAGCGCTGAAATGAAATTATTTACCAAGTGTAACCACTTACATGATCAGTGTACGCATACTTGGTTTCGCTATGAAGAAATTGCTAATGGCTTGACCCATTTCATCGGATTATTGTTGTCAGTTGCCGCTTTAGTGCTGTTGGTTATACGCTCATCAGAGCATGGCTCAGCCAGGACTATTGTAGCCTGTACTGTTTTTGGCCTGAGCTTAACTTTTACTTATTTTTCCTCCACGCTATACCATATGACCATTAATAACTTGCTACGCAAGCGCTTTCGCATGTTGGACCATATTTCGATCTACTGGCTTATTGCAGGAAGTTACACTCCCTTTACCTTAGTGACACTACAAGGGCCGTGGGGTTGGTCTTTATTTGGGGTGGTAATAAGCCTGGCTATAGCAGGGACCATATTTAAGCTTATAGCAGTTGATAAGTTGGAAATTCTTTCGGTGCTAGCCTATGTTGGCATGGGGTGGATTATTCTGGTGGCGGTAGTGCCTATTGTGGAAGCATTGCCTTTTGACGCCTTGCTGTGGCTGTTAGCAGGTGGACTGCTTTATACCTTTGGTGTATTGTTTTTCATGATGGAAACGGTGCCTTTTGCCCACACTATTTGGCATTTATTTGTGCTCACTGCCGGATTTTGCCATTTTTGGGCAGTATACTGGTATGTAGCGGGCGTCAAAATCATCTATTAATTTGTCTGTTTTTTTTATGTAAACCCTAGTATAATATGTGCTCTTTTTATGCGACAAATGGAGTAAACATATGGCAATTGAGCGTACCTTATCAATCATAAAACCAGATGCAGTGGCTAAAAACGTAGTAGGCCAAATTATTAGCCGTTTTGAACAAGCCGGTTTACGGGTTGTTGCGGCAAAAATGATGCATTTATCAGAAAAAACTGCGGGCGAATTTTATGCAGTCCATCAAGCTCGTCCTTTCTTTAAAGACTTGGTGAACTTTATGAAGTCAGGCCCTGTATTAGTCATGGCTTTAGAAGGCGAAAATGCCATTCTGAAAAATCGTGAGCTAATGGGCGCAACCGACCCTAAAAAAGCGGCTCCTGGCACTATCCGTGCTGACTTTGCTGATAGTATCGATGCCAATGCTGTGCATGGTTCAGATGCGCCAGAAACTGCAGCCCAAGAAATTGCTTTTTTCTTTGCTGGCAGTGATATTTGTAGCAGATAAAATGAGGCTTTAACATGATGGATAGCGCAAAAAAAATCAACCTAATGGACCTTGATCGCAAGGGCATGGTGGATTTTTTTGCCTCCATTGGTGAAAAGCCGTTTCGAGCTCAGCAAGTGCTGCAATGGATCCATCAGCGTGGTGTGACTGAGTTTGAGCAAATGACCGATATCAGCAAAGCCTTACGCGAAAAACTGTTAGCAGCAGCTGAAATCAACGTGCCTGAAGTCATCCTCACTAAGCCCTCAAAAGACGGAACCCATAAATGGTTGATGCGTATGCCAGATGGCAATGTCATCGAGACCGTTTATATTCCAGAGGCTAATAGGGGCACGCTTTGTGTCTCTTCTCAAGTTGGCTGCATGATGACTTGTAGCTTCTGCTCTACTGGGACGCAAGGTTTTAATCGCAATTTAAAAACTTCAGAAGTGATAGGCCAGGTATGGCTGGCTGTGCGCAGTCTATCGAAAGAAAATGGGGCGCATGACCGTCAAGTAACCAATGTAGTAATGATGGGAATGGGCGAGCCTTTACTGAATTTCGATAATGTAGTGAAAGCCATGAGCCTGATGATGGATGACTATGCCTACGGATTGTCTAAACGTCGGGTTACTTTAAGTACTTCAGGGTTAGTCCCCGAGATTTATGAGCTTGCTAAAAATTTAGACGTCTCATTAGCTATCTCATTGCATGCCCCAAATGATGAGTTGCGTAATGAGTTGGTGCCCATCAACCGCAAATATCCTTTAAAGCAATTACTGGAAGCTTGCCAGCACTATCTTACTATTAGCCCGCACAAAAGCATTACCTTTGAATATGTGATGCTGCAAGAAGTGAATGACTTTCCAGAGCATGCGGAAGAGCTGGTTAGACTGCTTAAAGATTTGCCCTGTAAATTTAATTTAATACCATTTAATCCTTTCCCTGGCACTAAATACGAACGTTCCAGCAATAATCGGATCCATCGATTTAAAGCGATTCTTGAAAAAGCTGATTTTGTGGCTACTATACGTAAGACTCGCGGTGATGATATTGATGCTGCTTGCGGTCAGTTAGTAGGACAGGTAAATGATCGCACAACGCGTCAAGCCAAATTTAACCAATATAAAACTAGCTTGAATAAGGGAGCTCCACAATGAAAGTATTATCCTATTGGCTAAGCTTAATCGGCCTTGCTGCCACTTTAACAGCCTGTAGCACTCTCCCTAGCGCGACTCAGCAACAACAGAATATTCAAGCGGCTCAAGCTGATGTTCAGCTGGCTTTAAACTATTTGCAAAACAAACAAATGCCTTTGGCTAAGCAAAAATTACTGGAAGCCATTAAGCTGGCCCCTAATCTGCCAGAAGCCCATTATTCAATGGGGTTCTATTTACAAGCAGTAGGGCAAACGAAGCAAGCCCAACAAGAGTATTTAAAAGCATTACAGTTAGCGCCTAATGATCCTAAAGTCCTTAACGGTTACGGGGTTTTTCTTTGTAATACCCAAGACTATCAAAATGGAATTAACTATTTCTTAAAAGCCATTGCCCAGCCAAGCTTTACCAGCCCAGGAGTGGCCTATCAAAATGCCGCTTTGTGCGCTTTAAAAATTCCAGATAATAGCCAAGCTATGCAGTATTTCCAGCAAGCTATCAATCAAGATCCAAGCTTATCTTTTTCTTATTTGCAGTTAGCTCAGTTACAGTTCCAGGCCGGACAGTATTCACAAGCACAAGCTAATTTAACTCAATATAATCAGATAGCCAAGCCGACAGTAGCCTCATTGCAATTAGCGATTGCTTTGGCAAAACAGGCGGGTGATCAAGATCAAGCAGCTGCCTTACAAGCCTTATTGGACTCTGCTCTATCACAATCTTAACGTAGTGAGGAAAAATGCTGTCAGGACCCTTAATAGTAGGTATTGCAGGAATTGAGTTAAGCTATTCTGAAAAAGAAATGTTAAAGCACCCTTTAATTAGCGGGGTCATTTTATTTAGCCGTAATTATCAAAGTCCGGAGCAGCTAAGCAGGCTCACCCAAAGCATCCATGAACTGCGTGAGCCTAAACTATTGATTAGCGTTGACCAGGAAGGGGGCAGAGTACAAAGGTTTCGCTCAGGCTTTAGCCTGCTTCCAGCTGCCGGAAGCATTGGCAAACTTTATGACAAGGACCCAGTGCTTGGCCTTAAAATGGCTGGCTCAATGGCTGAGCTGATGGCATTAGAGCTAAGAAGCTGTGGCGTGGATTTAAGTTTCGCCCCGGTTTTGGATATCGATAATGGGCAAAGTAAAGTGATAGGAAATCGCGGATTTCACAGCGATCCTGTTATCGTTGCTGAGTTGGGTAAAGCTTATGTCAATGGGATGAAGAAAGCAGGCATGGCGGCAGTGGCTAAACACTATCCGGGCCATGGCTCTGTTATTAACGATACTCATTTAGAATCAGCTAGCGACCCTCGGCCTTTAACTGAAATAGAGCAAAAGGATTTAATTCCATTTAAGAGCTTAGTAGAGGCGGGAATTGCAGGAATAATGGCAGCGCATGTTAGCTATGGACAAGTAGATCAGCATCCGGCCGGCTTTTCAAAAATTTGGCTGCAGGAAATACTTCGACAAAAATTGCATTTCAAAGGTGTGATATTTAGTGATGATTTGGGAATGATGGCAGCTAAACAATATGGCAATATCATTCAAACTGTAAAAGCTGCGCTTAATGCCGGCTGTGATCGCGTTTTGCTTTGTAATGAACCCGACGCAGTGAGTGAAGTTTTAGCAGGTTTGACTGATTATAAACTGACCCAAACCAATACTATTTTGCAAGCTTACGGTCAAAGCTACTATACTTGGAATACATTATCTCAGCAGTTGCGTTGGCAAGAACTACATAAAGAGCTTGAAACTTATTTTAGCTAAATCGATAGAAAGGAATGGCAATGAAGAATATTACTCCGGCTTTTCTCAAAGAAGTATACGAGAAAGCAACCCTGCTTTTTTCAAAAGAAGAGCTAAAAGCAGCCCTTGATAAGATGGCAGCTAAAATGGAGCTTGAGTTAAAAGAGCAAAACCCCGTTATGTTAACTGTGATGAACGGTGGTTTAATTACGGCAAGCGAGCTTGCTTTGCGTTTAAATTTCCCGATGCAGATGGACTATATTCATGCTACCCGTTATACCGGTGAAACGACAGGCGGCGCTAGTGTGCATTGGAAAAAAGAGCCATCGCTGGATTTAGAAAACCGCAGCGTTATCATTGTGGATGATATTTTAGATGGCGGTTTAACCTTGTCTGCTATAGTTGAATATTGCGAGGGAAGAGGGGCTAAAAGAGTTTATACGGCGGTATTGCTTGATAAAACAGAAGCTCGCCATGCCGGAGCTTTGGAAAAAGCTGATTTTACTGCTTTGGAAGTCGCTAATGACTATGTGTTTGGCTACGGTCTAGACTATCACGAATATTTACGTAACTATCCAGAAATCTATAAAGTTGCCAAAGAGCACATGTAATGCATTTATTGTGGTACGGGCTGCTAATCGGCTGGGGCGTTGCCATTCCCTTTGGCCCCATTAATTTAGAAATAGTCAGGCGTAATTTAACCTATGGCACCCGTTATGGCGTTGCCTTTGGCCTGGGGGCTTGTGCGGTTGACGCAACCTATATGCTACTGTTTGCAGTTGGGGTTTTAAGTGTTTTGGCGCATCCACTCTTTATTAAATTAGTGGGATGCATCGGTGCCATTTTATTGATATGGTTTGGTTTAAGGGCTTTAAGGGCCAAACCAGTGCAAGTTTCTTTACAAAGCGCGACGTATTCTAAGCAGCTTTGGCGACATTCGGCTGAAAGTTATATGTTAACCATGAGCAATCCATTCACCATTATTTTTTGGACTTCTATCAGCAGTCAGATTGCTGTTATGGCTCAGCATACTCCGCATGCTTTAGTATGGATGACGTTGGGGGTTATAACAGGGACCTTTAGCTGGGAAATCACCTTAAACGGATTTTTGCATGTCACTAAACATAGATTATCTTTATCCATTATTCACTGGCTCAATATTTTTGGTGGCTTAATTCTGATCGGTATGGCGCTTTTTAGCTTGTTTTATGTATTGGTTTTGAATAAATTTTAAGCAGGATGCTGCGTTGACTTCGTAGAGCAAATTGCATAACTTGGTAAATAGCATTGTTTCTATTCATACTTTATCGGCAATAACCATAAAGGAGCGCAACATGAACGGCAATGTCTATCCTGATGTATCAAAAACCAGTCGAATCCGTTGGAATGCCATTTTTGCTGGAGTATTTTTGGCTACCGTGGCGGGTGTTCTATTAAATATGCTTGGATTAGGGGTGGGGCTAACTGCTTTAGATCTTGATCCCGATACGCTAACCAACCTTAGCATTGGTTCTGCAATATGGTGGACCCTAAGCGGGGCTGTTGCCATGTTCATAGGAGGTTGGTCAACTGTTAGGTTGTCCAATATCACTAATAGGACAGATAGTATTTTAAATGCTTTAACTACCTGGAGTTTGTCCACTATTCTAGGTTTATTATTTATAGGCAGCACAGTGGGAGTGATTATCAGTGGTACCGGCAACTTGCTCAGCAGTGGGTTGTCTGTAGCGACTCAAGCTGCTTCACAGGCTGCCCCCATTGCACAAATGGCGGCTAATATGCCAAGTCCAATGAGCCAGGTAACTTCGCAAGCACAGGAGTTAATTGACCAAGCCTCTGCTAATATCAAAAAAAGTGGTAATTCTGTGGGGCAAGTCACCCAGCAATTCAATGACGCAATAAGCCAATGGTTAACTGCGGATAATCAGCAAGACCAACAACAAGCTCAGCAGCAAGTGGTCAACCTGTTAACCAAGTACACTAATATGAGCCAAACTCAAGCTCAAAATACTGTACAGAAATGGCAGCAAAATTTCCAAGCTGCGCAGCAAAAAGCCCA
>JARDZR010000126.1 GCA_029240715.1 Gammaproteobacteria bacterium | reverse complement strand
CAATATGCCGCGAAAAAAGAAGCTGCTAAGCATAGAGACGAACATCCTTTTGCTAATTCTCTTCGGTCCGTGTTAAAGCTAAACATTCATGATTTCAAATCTAAGAGAGGGGTGGAATATCTTAAAACTACTAACCTTTTAATCAAAGAATTTGAAAAATATGGATTAGATGTTTCTCATTTTACCGATGAGGAAATTCAAAATTTAGTCCCGTTTGTAGCTGTTGCAATTAGGTCAAAATTGGAACTTGAGACTAATTGCTCAGGAGAAAACATAATACCTTCCATGCTGGTGTTTAAAAACCAAATAGCTAATATTGCTAATGAAGCAGTTATGAGCTATCGTGCAAAATTTACTAGTGTATCAGGGGTTGTAACTCCCTTATATAGTAACCCAATAACTTTTGCTGCAAATGATTCTCATGTGGCAAGTGTACATACGGGTTCTATGGTATAAGCTTCTGCTAAGAGCTTGTTTTTAGCTATTTGGGATACCTTGGGATGTCTGCGAACATCCTCGGATGGTGCGAAGAGAGGACTCAAAGGTCTTTATATTCCATGGCTTCAAAAGGTGTGGTTTAAAAAGTATACATATTGGTATATACAAAATAACACTGCTGTCCGGTTTAATTTAAGTTTATAACCCTGCAAACGAGAATTACCAAGGATCGCAAGCGACTTTATAGTGTCCGAGATTTGAATTTGGCTTTCATTTTGGATATGCGATTATTCCGCTAATTTAATAAGCCGGAATAATCCATGAATGTTGGCAAAACCTTATTCTCACAAATTATGAGATTTGTGCCCTGGAAGTCATTTGAACGAATCATCAGTCGCTACAATGGCGATTGTGGTGTCCGGACTTTAGGAAAAGCTTATCAAATTGGAAGCAGTGAATAAATGCAAATTACTTACCACATAAACGACAGCGCTTTCACTAAAAAGGAATTTATTGATATTTTGCTTCGCTCAGGGCTTTCTGAAAGAAGGCCTATAAATAACCCTGAAGTAATGGACAAAATGGTAGGTAATGCTAGTTTGATTGTGCTTGCCAAAGATAATGAAAAAATTGTCGGCGTAGCCCGTGCTTTAACAGATTATGCTTATGTCTGTTACTTGTCTTGTTTAGCAATTGATAAAGCTTATCAGGGAAAAGGGATTGGAAAAGAGCTGATTTCAAAAGTGAAAGAAGCGATAGGGCAAGCCAGTAGCCTTGTATTACTTTCAGCTCCTGGAGTTGAGGAATATTATTTGGATTTAGGCTTTAATAGAATTGATAATGGATTCATTATGCCAAGAAAGAATAGCTGAATGTTATGAAGCTACAGATTTGAGAATGATTAGAGTCAATGGCTAAATTGATAATAAATTTATCAGAAGGAGAAAGCTATGCATGCAACTGAATTAACAGAAGTTCGTAATGAGACAGCCGAAGCTTTGGATAATTTGGCTGAAGCTAACCATGAAAATCAACCCCGGGGTTGCGTTGAAAATACAGGATTTATTTTAAAACTTGTATCTGGCTCTATGGGTTTTATCGTGGGGTGTGCGGTTTTAGGCATTATGATCCAGGCATATATGGATAAAGCAAAGCTTGGTTGTACTTGGTATGAACAAAACAATTGTAGTGTTCCTCTTATACATGATGCCTGCGAAGAAACTGAGGATATGCCGTCTTGTAAGTTAAGCAGTGTTGGGGCGCCGATTGGATTTTCCGTATTAGGCGCAGTGGTAGCCTTTACCCTTGCATGCGGTGCGTATCATAGACGGCAAGCCCACAGGGACGAAGCTGCAGCGTCATTAGCTACAAATGAACAAGCACCAGTTGAATATGGAGCAGTTGAACCAGCCGTTAATCCAACGCCATAAACTGTAGTGGTTGCCAGTCATAAAAATGGTTTATACATTTTTTGCCAATAGGTCTGAGATGATGGCAAAAGTCTAATTTATCTTATTTTTAGCGCTTTTTCTTGCTTTGGTGCCGGCCTTGGATTGTGGTTAAAAACAGTTGTTGTAACAGGCCTTGCGCAAGACCTTTTCCACAATATAAGCAGTAATAGGCCTAGCAAAGCAAGCCCTGTGCCAGATAGCAAGGTGGTAGCAGTTATATAAGAGGAATGAATTTTTTCAGGCTGGGGCTGAGTCAATAGGTTAACTTGTGGCGTTTGACTAAGTCTTTTACCAATAGTTCCTTTACTCTCTTAAGTAAGTAAACAAAGAAAGCTCATCAGCTAATGCATGGCCTGCTAGCTTTTCAGCCGCTTTCAAAAGAGGCTTTTGATCACAACGTAAGAATGGATTGGTCTCTTTTTCAAGTTCTAGTGTTGAGGGTACAGATGGCTTGCCTTCTGAAAGCAGTTTTTTCGTCTTATGAATTCTAGATTCAATATCTTTATTAGTAGGCTCTATAGATTGAGCAAAGTGAAGGTTATTTAAGGTATATTCATGAGCGCAGTAGATGAGAGTGTTATCGGGTAAAGATTTAATTTACACAAAAGTATATATATTTTCAAAGGAAGCACACGTACATTTGTGAATTTTGAAAAATGCTAAAATGGCTTGAAAGCCTTAATATATAAAACGTAATGGGATGTTTTGGGATGTGCTGGAATTTCAAAATGGTGCCGAAGAGAGGACTCGAACCTCCACGGGGTT
>JARDZR010000032.1 GCA_029240715.1 Gammaproteobacteria bacterium | reverse complement strand
ACATACCGCGCCTCTAAAATAGAAATGCTTAATCAGTTTTTAGTAAAAGAGCTTGAGCGCTTAGGCAGCGGGAGTCATGAAAAAACTCATCAAATACGCGCTTGCTTAAAACAACTTAACAGCATTTCTAGCCGTAGTGCTGAAGAACAAATTGGAACTTTTTGTACAATCGTAAATCAGTTAGATTGTATTACCATTATAAGACGAGGCTGCGGATGGTGGGAGCCTAAAAGTCAAATTAACTGGACTCTATTTAAAGCTCAGCATGGATTTTGGTTAGAAGCTTTTAATGAAGCCAATCCAAGAAAATTGGAGGAAGCTTCATTTAATACTGCAGGTTTATTTCATGCCCGCTCCCCCTTCTCAGCATGTTGTAAGAGTAAAAAGCCAGGCCCAAGCTCATGAAGAGCTGGCCAAAATTATAGCACAAGCCAAAGCAGAAGGGCTTGATTTAGAATCAGCCATTTTATTTCCTGCCTCAGGTGGGGTTGCCGCACCTTTAGCAGGAGAAACTTCACGAATTGAATTAACTATCCATTTAATGGCCATAATGGAACAACTTAACTCAGAGCTAAAATCAATTGGAATGTCTGCAGAGATAAGAGAAGGCTTTGATAGTTTTTTTATTAATTTAAAAAAACATTTAGAAAAAGAAATGGTTCTTAACTCAGAGTTAACTTCAAAAGTCAGAGAACAAGAGGCAAAGGCCACATTAGTTGAAACTAAGCTAGCTGAATTATCGGCTCAAAATACTGCTAATGAAATACGCACCACCAAGCTTAAGGAAGAACTCGCTACTGCCAATGCCAGAGTGCTTGAGCTTGAAGAAGAAAATGAATCATTAAAAGCCGGCCTGCTAAACCAGTCTTTGGATAACAAGCTTAGTAGTCTTGAGCTTGGAAATCGCTGTTTAAAAGAGCACGTTAGAGTGCTAGAGGGTCGACTAGCTAGCAGATTAAATCCCTCTGCCGCTGAATTTCGCCCCGCTTTGCCAATGGCAAGCTCACAAGTCTCAGCAGCCCCGGCCCCCGGCCCAGCACCCTAGCTGTAATAGGCTTGCCAAGACTTATGCCTTGGATATAATGACTTATCGGTTTATCAATATATGGACAAGACTATGCGCATTGCACAAGTATCGAATATCGCTAAAAAATACTGCCAAGTGTATTGCGCACCTGCCACTTTTCGATTGAGCTGCTAGTTCCTAGCGCTTTTTCAAAAATTCTTTCTACTTTTGGTAGGGGTCCTGATGTTATTAGATACCAACAATTTACGAATTCAAAGTTTGTCTAAGCTTATTTCTCCCAAAGCTTTAGCTGAACTGATTTCAGTCAATGAGCAGGCTTCTAACCTGATTACAGGAAGCAGAGAAGCTGCGGCTAATATTATGCGAGGCGAAGATGATCGCTTACTTGTGGTAGTCGGCCCCTGCTCTATTCATGACCCCCAAGCTGCCCTTGAATATGCAGAAAAGCTTAAATCCTATGCTGATAGCGTGCAGCAAGACCTTCTCATTATTATGCGGGTCTATTTTGAAAAACCTCGAACCACTGTAGGCTGGAAAGGTTTAATCAACGATCCTAAGCTTGATAACAGCTTTGACATTAATTATGGCTTGAAGATGGCAAGACAATTGATGGCTGATATCAGCCAGATTGGTCTGCCGATTGCCACTGAGCTTTTAGATACGATTACTCCCCAATTTATTAGCGACTTTGTAGCATGGGGCGTGATAGGGGCCCGCACGACAGAAAGCCAAATCCACCGCCAACTCGCTTCTGGGCTTTCTATGCCAATTGGTTTTAAAAACGGCACCGATGGTAATGTTCAAATTGCGATAGATGCGATTTTGGCAGCTAACAGCCCGCATCACTTTTTGGGAGTCGACCGCGATGCGACTGCAGCCATTATCAAAACTTTAGGTAATCAAGACTGCCATGTCATTTTACGAGGCAGCAATAACGGCAGCAATTATGATGAGAGAAGCATTAAAAAAACAGCTGAACACCTTAAATCAGCCGGGTTACCCGCTCACATTATGGTGGATTGCAGCCATGGCAATAGCCGCAAAGATTACAAACAACAAAGCCAAGTGGCAAGAAACCTGGCTAATCAAATCGCAGCAGGTTCAAGCCTTGTTTCCGGAGTCATGATAGAAAGTCATTTAATAGAAGACAGACAAGATCTGCTTAAAGGCAAAGCACTTAGGTATGGACAAAGCATTACCGATGCTTGCATTAGTTTTGAGGAAACCATTAAATTATTAGATGAACTTGCAGAAGCTGTCAGAATTCGACGCCGATTAAAATCGGTCATTAAATCGCCCGATGATGAAACTTTAATTGAAATGCCAGTAAATTGATGCTGCTTTAAAACAAAATTGAAATGGCTGAATAAGTGCAGGAAGTACTTGCTGTGAATTTATTATACCGTTATCTTAGGCTCATATAGTTAAATAAGGAAATTTACTATGCATGGACAAGGAATTGATATAGTCGTACGAAGCAATCCCCTATTAAAAGATTGTGGCATCCCCGAATCAGGCGATTTAAGCGACCTAAGCCCGCAGCAGTTAAAGGAAATCATCAATAACTTATGTATTCGCTTTATTCGTTTTGGGGATTTTGATATAGGCGCATGCCATATAGGCGAAGTCATGGCAAAAGAATTTAAATGTAAGTCGCTATTAGTAAGCACGGAAACCTCCTACGTTATATGGGCTATGGAAGTTGCCCAAACTATCTCTCTGTTAGCCAAAGAAAGAGTTTCTTTAAAAGAACAGTTTGAGAAAGTCAAAGCAGAGAAAGCTGCGGTAGAAGAAGCCTTAGGGTCTTATAAAAAACAACACAAGGAAATCAGCTGCAAGATGAGCGAGCTGCAAGCTGAATTAGCCGCTGCTAAGCTACTGATCACTGAAAGCCATCAGGTAAAGGGCCAGCTTAATGATATCAACCGCGCCAAAGACCAAGCTAAAGAAGGCCTGTGCAAGGCTAAAATAGACATAAGCAAACTTAAAACGCTTTTACATGAAGCTGAAGCTCGACATCAAGTTGAAATTGCAAAACTGACAGATCAAATAAAAGCCTTGCAAGCGAAACATCAAGAGCAATTAGCAAAGTTTATGACAGAAACCAAAGACTTGCGAACCCATCTTGGCGTTTTATCCAGCTCAAGCAAAGAAGATCTTGGCTCTGAGATGAAACAACTTCAAACTACAGTGAAGGCAATCACTGAAAAATTTAAAGCCCAATTTCTGCCGTTTCAAGCAAAAATTGCTGAGCTCACTGCGCTTAACCAAAGCCTAAAAACTGAAAATCAATCACAAGCAGCTGAGCTTTCTCAGCAGCAAGCAGGCCTTGTCAGTAAAAACGATGAAATCGCTAGACTCAACGCTAATATTAGGGAAGTTATAGCTCAATTAGAAGCCATGCAAAGAGCCGCTGCAGCGCCAACCCGACAACAGACTTATCCTATGCCAAGCATGGCTATGCCTTATCCAGTCATGCTGCCAAGCATGCCTCGACCAGGCGCAGTTTGCCTGGTCTCTGCACCGCCCGCTCCTGGCTGCCCGGTTTATTTTGTTCCTCAAACCCCTTTTAATCAAGCATTAGTCATGGGAGCTGGGCCTATTACCTATCCTTATATAATTTCGCATCGCCCATAAGATAGCTTAAGGAGAAAAAAATGGCTCATGGTAGATCTTCATCTGATAGCATAGCTGAGTTGCTTTCTCTTAAACCTTATGCTGTGACAATCACTAAGAAATACGGGGTAAGCATCCATATTCCTCCTGAAGATATCGATACCCCTCATGGCAAAGCTGTCCATGCCCTTTGCATGCATTTAGGTCGTGCAGCAGATGAGATTAGTATTAAAGATAAGCACTTAAAGGACCGTCTTGCTGAAATAACAGAACTTGCCTATGAAAAGGATACATTAAGAGAGCTTAATGTAAGGCTTTTGCAAAGAATTGATGATCAAAGAGCGGCAACGGCAAGAGAGTTTAAAAGGCAAGCTGCCTTAGCCGAGGAAAAACTGCAAGCAGAAAAAGCTAAAGCCGAGCAGCTCATAAGTACAGCCGGTCAGCTTGCTAAAGAAAAAAAAGATGTGGCTGCTGAATTTCAAACATTTAAAGACAGAGCAAGGCAAAGTGAACAGCTTGTGCAAAGGTATGGAACTGAGCTTGATGCTATCAGGCAAAAACTCGCAGCTTTAGAGCAGAAAATCAAAGCACTAGAACAAGATAATCATAAACTGCGGGAACAGCTTGAAAGATATATTGCTCATGCCAAAGCTTCCATCATTTTCAATCCCGCTTTATTAGACGAAGTGCCCGAAGCTTTGCAAAGAGAGCTTGCATTAGCATGTACTCCGGTGCTTACCGCCAAAAAGGCCCAAACAAGCCCTTCAGCAGGGCTAAAGCCCTAAGCGCTATTGCTTGCGGCGAGAATGAATCAGACTTGCTGCTATTGCAGACCCTAAAATCAAAGCGACCAAAGCTAACGCAGCTAAAGTGGGAATATTAAACCAAGGCTCTATCAACATTTTTGCGCCGATAATCAGCAAAATAATCGCAACGGCATATTTAAGCAGATGAAAACGTTCTGCCATTCCAGCCAGCAGAAAATACATGGCCCTTAAGCCCATAATGGCGAAAATATTGGAAGTAAATACGATAAATGGGTCTTGGGTAATCGCAAAGATCGCCGGCACACTGTCTGTAGCAAAAATAACATCACTAAACTCAATGAGGATCAACACAATAAATAGCGGAGTGACAAACAGCTTACCGCTTTGTCTGATAAAAAACCGCTCTCCTTGGTAAAAAGGGGCGACTGGCAGATGATTGCGTAGCCATTTCAGCAGTAAATTGTCTTCCAAAGACTTATTTTCTTTATTGGCGAATATCAACATTTTAATGCCGGTAATCAGTAAAAATACCCCGAAAAGATATAAGATCCAATGTGCTTTTAAGATGAGCCAGGAACCCGCTCCGATCATAATGGCACGCAATATAATGGCCCCAAATACGCCATATACCAAAATCCGTCTTTGGTATTCTGTCGGCACATGAAAGAAATTAAATATCATTAGAAATACAAAAATATTATCAACCGCCAAAGATTTCTCTACCAAAAATCCGGTTAAAAACTCTAAGGCTTTTTGATTGGCCAGCACTGGGCCGTCTACTTGTTTGGTATGCCACCATATAAAGACATTGAAAGCCAGAGCCAGTGCTATCCAGATCATCACCCAAATAGAAGCTGCTTTCATTGACATTTTTTGAGCTTTGGCTGCGCCACAACCCCATAAATCAATCAGCAGCGCCGATAAAATAGTCAATAAAAAAAGTACCCACATCCACCAAGAAGCTATGCTATTCATAAAGTTACCTTAAGTTGTTAGCTCTCGCCCCTGAGGGGGAGATTGAGTCTGTATCGGTGGGAAATTTTCCTCAACAGTCTGATACATTTGAAAAACCGCTGCAGTTAAAGCTTGGTCTAACAATACTGTAAACTGCTGGGTTTGAGATTTGTCTTGTAATGGTTTAGTCATAGGCTGAGTATAACTGAAATCAATTGGCATAATCATTAGCATAATGCCATTTTCTTTGCGTAAGACTCCAATAAACTTAACATGGACAATGGCCTCTCCCAAAGCTTGGTTCATCTGCATACTAAGCTCATTGATATTTCCTTCAATTTGATAATGCCTGCTTGAATGCGGATTTATAAATCCTGATTGTTTACCCACCTGCTGCATCACTTCTTGTAAAAAGATGCTGAGCTCTGGCTCTGTTGCATAATACCAAGTGCTACTACCCACCCCTTGCGATTGCTGTAAAAACTCCGAGGTTAAATTATCTGACTTGAGTATTTCTTGATAGCTGATTAGGCCATTTTGACCAGTCCGCTTATCGCTAAAAACCTGAACATCCACATTACCAAACGAAGCCAGTTTAGCCTGTGGTTTGCTGAAATGTTGCATTTGAATAACAGGAGTAGAGCATGCCGTTAACAGCAGCATACTGAAAGCCCATAAAATTAAACTTAATCGTTTTAGCATGGTTTTACTCTTTGATTTTAGGTTCTCGCCTACGCGAGAATGACAAAATATAGGATAGCAGATCCATTACTTTTTACTGAACTTTACAAGATAAGACAGAGCGATTGAGCTATAGACTTATAATCGACATCTGCTATGCTAAATATGTTTTCCATTCACAGGGAAAAAACATGTTAGATTTGCTTTATATCATATTGCCCACAGGGTTTTTTGCTCTGTGTTATTTTCTTGCTTATCTATTTGAAAAACTAAGAGGTTGATCATGGAATTCATTTACTGGGTCGGCGCTATCGTAGCATTCGGTTTACTGGGATACCTGTTGGTCGCTTTGTTTAAGCCTGAGTGGTTCTAATTCGGAGAGTCTGATGACAAGTAATGCCTTTATTCAAATCACGGCATATATTTTAGTTTTACTGATTTTTGTTAAGCCCTTGGGGCTTTATATGGCCAAAGTCTATGAAGGCCAAAACTGTTTTGGAGTGGAAAAATTCTTAGGCCCAATAGAACGTTTTTTTTATAGGATCTGCGGCATTAATCCTGAACAGGAAATGAATTGGAAAAGTTATTTAAGCGCTATTTTGGTTTTCAACTTACTCGGATTTTTCTTGGTTTATGCGGCTCAAAGGCTGCAGTTCTATTTACCTTTAAACCCACAGCATTTTAAAGCACCAAGCTCCAATCTGGCGCTAAATACTGCCATCAGTTTTGTAAGCAATACAGACTGGCAGTCTTATGGTGGTGAAACCACCATGAGCTATTTAACTCAAATGTTGGCTTTAGGCGCTCAAAACTTTTTATCAGCAGCCACTGGAATGTCAGTTTTAATTGCTTTGATAAGAGGGCTTTCCAGAAGAGAAACCCAGGCCCTAGGCAATTTTTGGGTAGATTTAACTCGCGGGACTTTATACATTTTGCTGCCGTTATCGATCATATGGGCCACTTTACTGGTATCACAAGGGGTTGTTCAAAACCTGCATGCTTCCCAAACTGTGAATTTACTTCAACCCAGCTCCTATGTGCAGAGCTCTACTGATGCTAAAGGCCATACGCTTACGCAAAGTATTAGCCTTACTCAGCAAACTTTACCGCAAGGGCCGGTAGCTTCTCAAATTGCTATTAAACAATTGGGGACCAACGGCGGCGGATACTTCAATACTAATTCTGCCCATCCTTATGAAAACCCAAGCCCAGTGAGCAACTTTCTTGAGATGTTGGCATTGCTGCTGATTCCAGCCTCTCTATGCTATACCTTTGGCGCTATGGTCAAAGACAGAAGGCAAGGCTGGGCTGTTTTGATCGCTATGTTTATTATTTTTGTTCCCTTTATGCTGTTATGTGTTTCAGCTGAGCAAGCAGGCAATTCTGCTTTGACTCAAATGGGCATTAACCAAACTGCCGCTGCTAACTACTCAGGTGGCAATATGGAAGGCAAAGAAGTCCGCTTTGGAGTGGTTAACTCCGCTATTTGGGCGACAGCCACTACCGCAGCATCCAACGGCTCTTCTAATGCTTCCATGGACTCTATGACGCCGATTGGAGGCTTAGTACCGATGTGGTTAATGCAACTCGGTGAGGTGATTTTCGGCGGAGCGGGTTCAGGTCTTTACGGTATGCTCATTATGGTGATTCTCACCGTGTTTGTCGCAGGTCTTATGGTAGGAAGGACCCCTGAATACCTAGGTAAGAAAATTGAGCCGTTTGAAATGAAAATGGCTTCTTTTGCCTTACTCGTTATGCCTTGCACAGTCTTACTGAGTACCGCTATTGCTGCCACAACGGATATAGGTCGAATCGCTTTAGGTAATCCTGGGGCTCACGGCTTTAGTGAAATGCTTTATGCATTTAGCTCCATGACTAACAATAATGGAAGCGCATTAGCAGGGCTTAATAGCAATACCTCTTTCTATAATGTTTTAGGGGGACTTGTTATGCTGATTGGACGTTTCTGGATTATTGTGCCAGTACTTGCTATTGCGGGTTCCTTAGCCAGTAAAAAAATTATTCCGCCCAGTTCAGGGACCTTACCTACCGATACCGTATTTTTTGTCGGGTTGTTAGTGATCATCATTATGATTGTGGGCGCATTGACCTTTGTTCCTGCCTTAGCGCTTGGACCAGTCGTTGAACAATTAATGATGTTAGGCAAATAAGTCGAGAGCAAAATGAACAATAAAACGACCAAAATGAAATTATTTGATAGCAAAATTATCTTCCCGGCTGTTATTCAAGCTTTTAAAAAACTTTCGCCTAAACGCCAACTACAAAACCCTGTAATGTTTAGCGTGTATGTCGGCAGTATTCTTTGCTCTATCTTAGTGATTGATTCTCTTTTCCACGGATTTCACGGTTCCACAGGCTTTGTGCTGGCTATTGCTTTATGGTTATGGTTTACCGTGCTTTTTTCCAACTTTGCAGAAGCGATGGCAGAAGGCAGAGGTAAGGCCCAAGCAGATACTTTGAGAAAAGCCAGACGCGAGCTTCAAGCTAAAAAGCTAAGCAGCGAAGACAGAAACAGCAAAATCAGCTTAACCCCTTCAGCTAACTTAAGAATTGGAGATATCGTTTTAGTTGAAGCAGGCGACTTTATTCCAGGTGATGGCGAAGTGATTGAAGGTATTGCTTCTGTTAATGAAAGCGCTATTACTGGAGAAAGCGCTCCTGTTATCAGAGAAAGCGGCGGAGATAGAAGCGCAGTCACCGGTGGTACCCAAGTTTTATCCGACTGGCTTGTTATTCGAATCAGTGCCAATCCTGGCGAAAGCTTTTTAGATCATATGATTGCTTTAGTAGAGGGCGCGCAGCGTCAAAAAACTCCAAATGAAATTGCCTTAAATATTTTACTGGCGACTTTAACCATTATCTTTCTAATAGTCTGTACTACTTTGCTACCATTTTCGATATACAGCGTCGATGCCGCAGGGCAGGGCAGCGTAATTAGTCTTCCGATTGTCATCGCATTATTTGTTTGTTTGGCGCCAACCACTATTGGCGGTCTTTTATCCGCTATCGGCATCGCTGGCATGGATAGGATGATTCAGGCCAATGTGATTGCAGTTTCCGGAAGAGCAATTGAGGCAGCCGGGGATGTAGATGTGCTGCTGCTGGATAAAACCGGCACTATAACCTTAGGCAACCGCCAAGCCACTGAGTTTGTTCCCGCCGAAGGAATCAGTATCACCGCTTTAGCTGATGCTGCCCAGTTGTCCTCCTTGGCAGATGAGACCCCGGAAGGGCGAAGCATCGTGGTATTGGCTAAAGAAAAATATGGCCTACGCGGCCGAGAAATTCATGAATTGAAAGCAACTTTTGTGCCGTTTACTGCACAAACCAGAATGAGCGGAGTGGATTTGCCCGATCGCAAAATAAGAAAAGGCGCGGCCCCGGCTATCGAAGCTTATGTTACTGAACAAGGCGGCTCATTTCCTGCTAGCGTGCGGCAATTGGTAGATGAAATTTCACGCCAAGGCGGCACCCCATTAGTCGTCACCGAAAACATAGAAGTGTTGGGAGTGGTTAGACTTAAAGATATCGTTAAGGGCGGTATTAAAGAAAGGTTTTCTGATCTTCGCAAAATGGGTATTAAAACCATTATGATCACAGGAGACAACACCTTGACTGCAGCTTCGATTGCCGCAGAAGCTGGGGTTGATGACTTTTTAGCTAATGCCACACCTGAAGATAAACTCAAGTGCATTAGAAGATTGCAAGCTGAAGGCCATTTAGTCGCTATGACTGGTGATGGCACTAACGATGCCCCCGCTCTTGCTCAAGCTGATGTGGCTCTTGCCATGAACACTGGGACCCAGGCTGCTAAAGAAGCCGGCAATATGGTGGACTTAGATTCTAACCCAACCAAACTGATTGAAATTGTCGAAATCGGCAAACAATTATTGATGACCCGTGGTGCCTTGACTACTTTTAGTATTACCAATGACCTGGCTAAATACTTCGCCATTATTCCGGCGGCTTTTGCCAGCACTTATCCTGTTTTAAATAAACTGAATATTATGCACCTCTCTACCCCAAAAAGTGCGGTGCTTTCCGCTGTGATTTTTAACGCTTTGGTCATTATATTTTTGATTCCACTGGCATTAAGAGGCGTAAAATATAGACATGTACCTGCGGTACAGCTATTGCGCCGTAATGCTTTATTTTATGGGCTAATTGGCCTGATTGTCCCTTTTATTGCCATTAAGTTAATTGACATGATTTTACACGCTTTTGGTCTGGCCTAAGGAAACACTATGTTGCAAGAACTTGTTAAACAACTTCGTATAGGCTTAAGCATTCTGCTTTTATTAACGGTCGTAACTGGCATTTTCTACCCCTTATTGATTACAGGAGTGGGCCAACTCTTCTTTCCCAAACAAGCGAATGGTAGCTTGATTAGTTTGAATGGAAAAGTAATAGGCTCAAGTTTAATAGGCCAGAATTTTACTAGCCCTCAGTATTTTTGGGGCCGTCCTTCGGCAACGCCAGTATTTCCTTATAATGCTGCTGCATCAAGCGCATCAAATCTTGGCCCGACCAATCCTGCCTTCCTTGCTGCAGTAAAAGGCAGAGTCATTGCTTTAAAACAAGCTAATCCCAATGCTAACGGCCCGGTTCCGGTTGATTTAGTGACCGCTTCAGGCAGTGGGCTTGATCCTGATATCAGTTTAGCTGCGGCTTATTATCAAGCCCCCAGAATTGCTAAACAACGCCATTTAACGGTTGCTGCAGTCGATCAATTCATCAGCCAGCATATCGAAGCTCGTCAGCTTGGGATTTTAGGCGAGCCAAGACTGAATGTTTTAGAGCTTAATCTTGACCTGGACCAACAGTTTCCTTTAAAAAATAGCAATTGTTTGTTGGGCGCCCATGCTAACTGTAGTTCAACCAATGCCACAAGTATTAGCTCTGGACAATTGAAATGACAGAAAAGCGTCGCAGCCCAGAGTCTTTACT
>JARDZR010000031.1 GCA_029240715.1 Gammaproteobacteria bacterium | reverse complement strand
CTGACAATAGCGGTCGGCTTTTTGATTTTATCGTAGACATATTCAATCGGTGATTCATAGGTCAAGATTTTTAAATTACTGTCTTCTCTGCGGCATAAGTCAGCGATAATAGAAGCCAATAAAGTACTTTTACCCGAACCCGTCGCACCGCTTATCACCAAAATACCTTGAGGAATGCTTAAGTTTTCAAGAATAGCCGGTTCAACTTTAAGGCTTTCTAAGGAAGGGGGTTCGCTTGAAATAGTTCGCAAGGTAATTTGCAGGCCTTGGTAACCATCGTAATAACAAGGCGTGATATTGACCCTAAAGCGGAACTCTTCTCTGCTGTTTAGCTTTACCCGATAGTTGGTGTCGATATCGGTACCGCTAAAAATCATAGCAGTCGCGTTAGCGCCATAGATATGTTTAATTAAATCCGAAATTTCCTGCAGGGTAAGATCACGTTGAGTTACCCTGATTTGGCGACCGTGAATCTCAGCAAACACGCACTCGCCGCTTTGGATGGTAATATCGGAGGCGCCTTTTTCATAACAAAAAGTAAGCAAGCGGTCTAATTGAGATGGAATAAAATAAGAGGGCTCGCCCGGAAATAGGATCTGATTCATGATGATGACCCTGTGCTTGCCCCAGTATTATTGTTAACACCAGCAGGCTGCCAGAAACCGCTATGAAGCTGCAATTGGGGCTGTTCGGTGATTTGCCAGGTTTGATCGTCTACCATCATGTGGTTGCCGCTGCCTGTTACACCTTGCTGGCTCTTTTGGACATAGAATGGGCTAACCATGTTTTGTACTAGAAGCTGTTTGTACAGCAACATGCCGTTAAAGTCGCGCACCAAGCGATGTAAATTAATTTGATAAATCCCGACGGCTTGATTGATGCCCGCAGCCCAGCCTGAATCCACATTGGTCTTCCAAATAGCTTCTTCTTGCGCATTTTGGGGCAATAGCACTTTATCGGGCAATTGGGGTGCAGGATAGGCCATCCATAAATAAGTACGCCAGGTAGGAGGAGCGGTTACAAACCTGACTGGAGCAACGATGTTGTAGGTAATGCCGGCAATGCGGATGCTGTCGCCTTCGTCATCGATATTAACTAAATTGTCAGCTCTGACGATAACTGGAGGTAAAAGGTTATTTTTATACATCACTAAACTAAAGTTAAAAATACTGTCGAGCTGCTGAGCATTTTGCTCCAGCTGAGCATCGATAGCTTGGGATTCAGCGGCAAGCCCGGCCTGCATGCCCAAAGACTGAGCTGCTTGCTGAATGGCTTTGTCTCTTATGTCGGTAAATGAGACTTGCTGTTGGTAATACCCAGCACTTGGAGAAAGGTTCTCCAAATCATTTAGGGTATACGGCTGGCTTATCATGATCCTGTATACCTCAGGCTAATTAGTTTTTGATCGGTAAAGATCAGAATGCTGGCATTGGCACCGGCCTGTAAATCAGCATTGCGGATAATATTGATGGCTGAAGTTTTTTGTTGGGTGTCATCAATATTCACTAAAATCGGAGTAGTAGGCGGTTTGCCATATACTTGTAATTGGTAGCCAATCATATCAGCTACTTGTTGCAATAAAGGCACAATAGGGCCATACCATTGGATAGTCACAAAGGTATCTAAAGCTTGATCGTGTACATTGGCAAACGGCATATAGGCTTCACTTTGATAACGGGCTTTTTCAATAGCCGCTAACTGTGAGAGCGAACCGCTTGCTGAAACAGCAGCAGCGCTTAAATCCTGTTGGATCAAAGCGCTGTTATTAGGCAAGGCAGGGGTGCTAGGCGTGCTAGAGCAGCCTGTAATGGCCAAAATACTGATTCCAATTAAGCTACATTGTAACCAAGATGTTTTTTTTAACATTACATAACCCCTGCATTTATAATGCCAAGCTTTAAGAAAGAGACTGAGCTTGGTCTGTACCAGTTGTAAACGAGTTATCAGAAGTACCTGTAGTATCACCTGATACACCACCAACCAATACGTGGGTGATAGGTACAACGATAAACAAGCACGCGCCAAATAAAAGACTTGCAATACCTTTGCTAAGGTGTTTTTCTTGACCTGAGCCGGTATAGTTTTGCTTAAGGTGGACAAGGCCTTTGACTACCAATAGCAAACCAGCCAAGGTAATTACGATCTGGATAATTCTCCAAACCCCTGCGGCTGTACCTGCAATATTGCCCTGTAATTCACTAAAGCTCAATACAGTAGTCGCCATTGCTTGGTCGGCGATAATAAAAGAAGCTGCAGCAGTTGCAACCACTCCTAATTTAACTAACTTACTTTTGTTTAACTTCACGGTGTTCTCCTCTGTTTTAAGGTTAGCTGGACATATTACTTGTTATTACGTTCTGTATAAAATTATAGAGGCTTTCAGCATTTACGCCTGCTACTCCTGCAAAAATATGTGTTAAAGCCTTAGCAATTCCTCCCTGACCATGCCCTTCCCCAAGCTTGATTAACTCCAGAAATCCCTTGATAAATGAAATGGCCCCGACCAAGAACAAAATGGCGAAGGTCAAGGTTTCAAGCGCCTGAGTATCACTGGTCAGTGGGCTTGAAATTTCTGGTAGATAACCCAATATTGGGCAGTAAGCTACTCCTGTTTGCTGGTCAACCCCTCCATATGGGCATGGAGTTACTAAGTTATAATCCGGGTTACCAATTAACGAGCCGCTTAATACTGACAGTTCTGGGGTATAAGCTACTAACACTACCCCTGCAACAAATGTCATAATCGTGCCCATTGGCGAAACCCGATGCATCATATTTTGTTCGCCGTGCCGGTATAAACGCATCATGCCGTATAAGATTAAAAAAACGCCGATGAATTGTGAGACGATAGTCGTAATACTCAGCATTGGGCTGATTATATTTTGTATAATATTACGAGCTTCAACTACAAATTCTATTCCAGTCATTTATCCCTAACCTTTACTAGCATGGCTATCATAAACTTAAAGCTATGCGCAGAGCAAAACATCAAATGTAACATTTGTAAACCAAAGCTTTTTAACAAAGGACAAGCCTTTGAAAAATAAAGAATTTTATTGTAACAATTTCTATAAAAACGGCTTAAAATTTCAATCTAAATTTCTTAAAAATATGTTCCTAATTTATAGTTTATAATTATAATTTTAAAAACCCTCTTTTAAGGACCAGGCGTGAGAATTACTATCAAAAAAATATTTTTAATTTCCCTCACGATACTTATCCTGGAAACAGGGCTGTTCGCAACTTATAACTATCTCGATTTACAAGATAGCGCGCATAAACAATCAGGCAGCCTGTTGGTTTCCCTTTTACAGCTTAGACTATCTTTATTATTTTCGGCAAATAAAAATCCCGACAATTTCAATGCAGAAGTCATTCATTTGCAAGAGCAAATTCGAAATTTTTCTGGACTTGATATTGAAGTAAGCAAGCAGCCAGACAAAGCAGCAATAGTCATTCCCGCCGACCAGGTTTCTATCAGCCCTAACTTAAATCAGGCTATAGAAAATGAGTTGTTGCAGGGCAAAGTGGTGAAAATTGCCACCTATTTATCGAGGCCTCAGCAATGGGTTGTTTTTGGCATTCACTATGATCCAGCTAAAAGTTGGCGTATTTCATTGATGCTGCTAAGCACCAACCTTACTTTGCTGTTGATCATTTGGATTGGCTTTTTATTTTACTACCGTTATACCTTGCCTAAAGAGGTGATGAACTCCATTATTGGAAGGTCAGGAGGGCGGCGCAGAGCAGATCTGATTATCAGTAATCTGCAGCAAAAAATTCAGAGTTATTTTGATGAAAAAAATCTGATGATTTACGCTTTAGCTCACGATATAAAAACTCCCTTAACTGAAGCCATATTGCGCCTTGAGTTACTGGAAGAAAAAGAACAGGCGGCTTTAATTCTCGAAAACTTAGAGAGCATTAACAATATTGTGACCAGTTCTTTAGAGTACGCTAAGCAGCCCGATCAAATTAAAAAAATAGAAGTCGATGTGGTTTCATTAATTGAAAATATTGCTGACCGTTATCAATATGATGGTTTCACAGTGCATTTCTCAAGCCAGATAGAACAATTTGAAATGCAGATAGAGCTGGAGTTATTCAAGAGAATGATTATCAATATATTGGAAAATTCCAGGAAGTATGCCAGTAGCTGTGAGCTTATTATTACTCATCCTAAGCGAAGGCTGCTATGCATTATTTGTCGAGATGACGGCCCTGGGGTGCCTGATAAATTTTTACATTTGCTATCCATTCCTTATTTTAGGGTCGACCAGTCCCGCTCTAGTGAAACAGGCGGCACAGGCTTAGGGCTTGCTATCGTCAAAAAAATTGCTGAAATTCACCATGCATCGGTGCATTTTTCCAACTTGCCTGGCGGCGGCTTTGAAGTCACTATAGAAATTGATCTGTCGCGTTAAGAAGCTGATCCTAAGCGCTTAATCGATAAGCTATTGATAAAATGCTATAGTACAAATAAGCTAAACGGAGAACCACTATGAAAGATTTTTGGATTTGTCCATCAATATTGTCAGCAGATCTAGCCAGATTGGGTGAGCAGGTTGAGGCCGTACTTAAAGCCGGGGCAGATCGGATCCATATCGATGTTATGGACAACCACTACGTGCCTAACCTTAGCTTTGGGCCTATTATTTGTAAGGCATTACGCAACTACGGAATCAAAGCCGGGCTTGATGTACACTTAATGGTTGAGCCTGTTGATAGCTTAATTGTTGAATTTGCCAAAGTCGGGGCAACTTGTATTGTGTTTCATCCTGAAGCCTCAAAGCATGTGGACAGAAGCCTGCAAATGATTAAAGATCTGGGCTGTGAGGCAGGTTTAGCCTTTAACCCTTCCACTCCTCTTTCCCATCTGGATTACGTTATCAATAAGCTGGATAGAATCATGCTGATGTCGGTTAATCCCGGCTTTGGCGGCCAAAAATTTATTCCAGAAAGCCTGCAGAAAGCCTTGGATGTCAGTAAGATCATTAAAGCTTCTAACCGTTCCATTCGCTTGGAAATAGATGGAGGGGTAAACATTGAAAACATCGCGGTTATTGCAAAAGCAGGGGTAGACACCTTTGTAGCCGGCTCTGCCATTTTCGGCAGTAAAGACTATGGATCTGTGATCGCTCAAATGCGCTCTGCTTTAAACTCAGTTGTCCAATAGGCTTAGAAAAAGTAAGCGGTTGAAGTCATCACTTTGGATTGAAAACGCATCAGCATTTTAACCGGCTTAGGCAGTTCTCTGCCGCCTTGAGCAAGGGCTTGTTCAGCATGTCTGGCTTCATCTTTAAGCATCTTGCTAACGATATTTCTGCTGCTGTAATCAAGCTCGGGTAAACGTTCAAGGTGATCTTGCAAATGGGCAGAAACTTGCTTTTCAGTTTCAGCAACAAAGCCTAAGCTCCAGGCATCTCCAACACAGCCTGCTAACATGCCTATTCCAAATGAAGCGCTATACCAGAATACATTGAGATAGCTGCTATGGCTGTCTAGTTGATAAAGCCTATTTTGGCACCAGTTTAAATGAGCCACTTCTTCGTCAGCTGCTTTGAGTAAATGAGATTTGATATCAGCATTTCTGGCAAAGAAGGCCTGGCCTCGATAAAGGGCTTGGGCGCAAATTTCTCCGGTATGATTGACTCGCATAAGACCAGCGCTATGTTTGCACTCATGCTCTGAAAGAGAAGCAGCATCGGTTTTTTCATGCTGATGTTCAAACTCTGTAAGGGGCGATGGCTTTTTAGTAAATAAAGTTTTAAGGGTATGGCCCGCCTCTGCAAGTAAATTATCAAGCGGATTTAAACGACGCAACATGGCGTAATTTCCTTTAGGTTAAATGGATTCGACAGGCTCAGCATGAGCGGATTATACACCGCTCAGCCTTAGTTTGACGAGCTTAGCATGAATAGCCTGTCGAAGGGCCTAGAAATTATGACTGCTGCTCGCCACCTTCCAAGAAGCTTCTTAGGGTTTCTGAACGGCTTGGATGGCGAAGTTTACGCAAAGCTTTGGCTTCAATTTGACGGATCCTTTCACGGGTAACGTCAAATTGTTTACCCACTTCTTCGAGAGTGTGGTCGGTATTCATATTGATACCAAAACGCATACGCAATACTTTGGATTCACGCTCAGTTAGGCCTTCTAAAATTTGGCGGGTCACTTCACGCAAATTCTCATTAGTGGTTGAATCCACAGGGCTTGCTAAGGAGGTATCTTCAATAAAATCGCCCAAATGTGAATCGTCGTCATCACCGATTGGCGTTTCCATAGAAATAGGTTCTTTGGCGATTTTTAAAACCTTGCGGATTTTATCTTCGGGCAAATCCATTCTGGCGCTTAATTCTTCAGGAGTGGGTTCTCTGCCCATTTCTTGAAGCATTTGGCGGGAAATGCGGTTAAGTTTATTGATGGTTTCAATCATATGCACTGGAATACGAATGGTGCGGGCTTGATCGGCGATAGAACGAGTAATCGCTTGGCGAATCCACCAGGTTGCATAGGTTGAGAACTTATAACCACGCTTATATTCAAATTTATCCACTGCTTTCATTAAGCCAATGTTTCCTTCTTGGATCAAATCCAAAAATTGCAGGCCACGGTTGGTATACTTTTTGGCAATCGAAATAACCAAGCGCAAGTTAGCTTCAATCATTTCCTTTTTAGCTCGGCGGGTTTTAGCTTCACCAATTGCCATGCGACGGTTAACTTCTTTAATGTCATTCACAGCCAAGCCGTATTTTACGGCTGCTTGCTTGATTTTTTTCTGAGATTCAACGATTTCGGCTTTGAATTCATTCAGTTTTTCAAAGAATGCATCCTTTTTGCTAAAGGAGTTAATCCATTCCAAATTGATTTCGTTGCCTGGGAAAGAGCTTAAGAATTTCTTACGAGGCATTTTGGACTTATCAACACAAAGCTTGGTGAGATAGCGCTCTTGCTCGCGGATTTCATCTAAAGTGCGACGCAGTTTACCTGTCAGACGGTTAAATTCCTGGCTTGCTAAGCGGAAAGTCAAAAAGCACTTAGTTAACACTTCTTTAGCGGTTTTGGTTTTCTTGTGGTCGATGCCAAACTTTTTTTCAGTTTGCATATAAGCTTCATACAGTTCGCGCAGTTCAGCAAATCTTGCCGCTACTTTTTCAGGGTCTGGGCCGCCTTCGCTGTCAGCTGACATGCCGCCTTCGCCTTCTTCGTCTTCTTCTAAATCCGCTGCGGTAATATCGCCGCCTTCCATGTCCTCGTCTATCATTTCAAGGCTAACTTCATCTACCACCGGTTCTTCTTCATCGGTAAAGCCAAGAACAATGCTGGATAAAGGGCGTTCTTCATTTTCATATTTTGCATAGGAATCAATAAAGTGACCGATAACAGGAGGATAGTCTGAAATCGCTTCCAAAACTTGTTGAGTACCTTCTTCAATGCGCTTAGCGATAACAATTTCGCCTTGACGGGTCAATAGCTCTACGGTACCCATTTCACGCATATACATGCGTACCGGGTCGGTAGTTCGGCCCAATTCACTGTCAACGCTGCTTAATACAGCAGCCGCAGCATCAGCGGTATCTTCTTCGTCAGCTGGAGCTGCATCTTCATTTAGCAGTAAGGTATCGTCGTCTGGAATGGTTTCAAACACTGAAATGCCCATATCGTTGATACGGCTAATCACGTTGTCCATTTGCTCAGGGTCGCTGATTTCGCCTGGAAGATAGTCGTTAACGTCGGCAAGGGTTAAATAACCTTGCTCTTTTCCTAAATTAATAAGTTCTTGAATCTGACTGAGTTGTTCGTTATCTGAGTTATCCATCGGTTCCATAATTTTGCCCCATAAGTTTTAATACAGTCTGCAGTTTGGCTGGCGAGCATTTCCTGATGCTTCTTATTCTTATTAAGCAGCTGCTTATCTTTTTATCTATTTTTTTGTGGTATTTTGTTGTGAAAATATTGTAGCTTCAACAAAAGGTGCTGTCTAGTTCAACGCCTAAGTTAAATATAGACGCTATTTTTTAAATTTTTGCAAAAAAATTCGTAAATTTTCTTTTTCTTGGCTGGAGAGCTTATCGTTCCTGGCTTTTGACAGTATAAATTCTAAAGACTTTTTGTCATTTTCTTCCGAAATCCTAGAAATAATGTCAGTAAATTCCCGGCTTTTATTTTCCAAATTAATTTGATATTTCGCTGTGGCATATTGTGCGATATTTTTAGACTCCGGCCTATTTTTCCAATATTCTAAAATGACGCCGGTATTGGAAGGCTGATATTGTTTGATAAAGCTTAGCAAAGAGGCAAGTAAGGCCTGTTCTGGCACTTCGCTATTGAGTTTAAGTTCAGTTACTGACTCGGCTAAGCTGGGTTCCTGCACCAAAAGGGCAGTAGCCTGTTCCACTAAGCTTAAAGCTTTATGCTGAGGCTTTTCAGATTTAGGCTTATCTTGAGGCGCTTGGCCATTGACCTGCTGTATAACCTGTCTGCTTGTAATCTGACAGTATTTAGCTAATTCTTCACACAGTAAATTGTAATAAGGCCCCTCGGGTAATTGTTTTACAAATGGAATGGCTAGACTTAAAAGCTTGGAACGCCCTTCAATAGTGGACAGGTTTACTTTGGATTTTAGTTGTTCCAATAAATAATTGGATAGAGGCAGGGCTTTTTTAAGGCGGGCTTCAAAAGCAGCCTTCCCTTCTTTTTGTACCAAGGTATCAGGGTCTTCTCCTTCCGGCAAAAACAGAAAGTAAGCTTGGTATTCGCCGTTCATAAAAGATAAAGCAATCTGTAGCGCTCGCCAAGCAGCTTGACGCCCGGCTCTGTCTCCATCAAAACAAAAAGTGACTACTGGACTTTGCTTAAACAAAATCTTTAAATGCTCATGGGTGGTTGCTGTTCCCAATGTGGCTACTACATAGCGAATATCAGCTTGGGCTAGGCCAATGACGTCCATATAGCCTTCTACTACAATAATATTGTCAAACTGGCTTAAAGCCTGTTTTGCCTCATACAGCCCATAAAGTTCATGGCCTTTGTGAAAAACTGGAGTTTCTGGCGAGTTCAGATATTTGGGGGAATCTTTGTTGTCGATGACCCTGCCTCCAAAGCCAATGGTCCTGCCCCTTCTGTCTCTTATAGGAAACATCACCCGGTTTCGAAAGCGATCATAATAGCCGCCTTGCTCCTTTTTAATGAGGAGGCCGGCTTGCTCTAAGGTTTCAGTGTGTTTGCCATCAGAGTTAATGGCCTTGTTTAAATTGTCCCAACCTGTCGGGGCAAAGCCCAGGCCAAACTCTTTGGCAATGGCCCCTGAGAGTCCGCGCTGTTTAAAATACTGAATGGCAATTTCATGTTGGCGAAGCTGCCATTGGTAAAATTTGCTAGCCTGTTCCAGTACTGAATACAGCGGGCTTAAGCTGTCTTTATTTTCTTTGGGCTGGCTGCCAGCTTCATAAGGTACCGGCATGCCGATAGATTTGGCTAACTCCTCGACTGCTTCAACAAACTCTAGATGTTCGTATTCAGTCAAAAAGCTAATAGCATTCCCGTGAGCACCACAGCCAAAACAATAGTAAAACTGTTTGCTTGGGCTAACGGTAAAAGAAGGAGACTTTTCTTGGTGAAATGGGCAGCAAGCTTGATAGTTTCCGCCCTTTTTTTTCAAAGAAACTCGGCTGTCGATAACCTCGACAATATCCAGTCTAGCCAAAAGGCTATGGATAAAATCTTGTGGGATACGGCCAGCCATAAAGGACTATGACAGCAATTTTTTGATATTTTGGCTAAGCTGGCCCATATCTGTTCTGCCTTGCACTTTGGGCTTGATCCAGTTCATTACCTTGCCCATATCTTGAGGGCCTTGCGCAGAAGTTTCTGCAATAGCTTGTTTAATAAAGGCTTCAAGTTCAGCTTCTGATAAGGCTTGCGGCATATATTTTTGGAGGATTTCAATTTCCGATGCTTCCTGGGCTGCTAAATCAGGGCGGTTACCAGCTTCATATTGTTTAATGGATTCGCGGCGCTGTTTGATCATTTTATCCATGATGCTAATGACATCGTTGTCAGTTAATTCGATTCTTTCATCGACTTCTTTTTGTTTGAGCGCAGCCAAAGCTAGGCGAATAGTAGCCAAAAGTTCTTTATTTTGATCACGCATGGCTTGTTTCATATCAGAAACTAAACGGGCTTTTAATGGACAGTCGGACATGGAAAACTCCTCAAGAGAAAACATCTATTATAATGTAGAAATAAAAAAGCCCCAAATTGGGGCTTTTAAATGGGGCTAGTGTAAATTAATACAGCCGTTTGCGAGCTTGACCATCACGAGATAGCTTTTTAAGGTGACGCTTAACAGCGGCAGCTTTTTTACGCTTTCTTTCAGTGGTGGGCTTTTCAAAACACTCACGACGGCGTAGCTCAGATAGAA
>JARDZR010000030.1 GCA_029240715.1 Gammaproteobacteria bacterium | reverse complement strand
AACCTAAAGCTGACTGAACAGACAATGCAATCAATGACAGTGCTTTCATTAACTTCATAGCTAGTCTCCTGTTGGTTAATAATCAAGAACTAGTGTTGACCAATGCTATAAGCTAGTCAACGCTGTTACAATACCAAGAGCATGCTAGCCTGGCTTGCAAAAGGCAGGATACCTGAAGTTATCCATCAGGACCGGTCAATTTCAAGAGTAGTCACTGAGGATCGCCTTCTTATAGTATTTGCATCAGCAGAAAGAGGGGACCTCATTTCATTAACTTCTCCGATAGCCTGAAACCTGCTGTTGTTTTGTGAGCATTGTTTCAGCAATCTCATTAGCCCAAAATCAGCAAGTAATCGATTATCTGTCAATACATCAAGAGCTCGGCCTTCACGTGTAGCAAGAGAAGCGCCAATATACATTCCATAGAGAAACGTAAATAAATACATTTCAAATGGAGAAATTATATTAACAGGGTCAAATATAGGCTTCCCGCCATATCTATCAAACAAGCTTAAAAATAATATGGCAATAGCACCAGTTAGTAGTGGCATGATTCTCATTAAGTAAAGTCGATTATTGAGAGGCTCATTTGTGCGCCAAGCATCGATAGATTCTCCTAGCCTATTGCCGATACCATCACCATAATATCTGCCAACAAGGAGGCCGGATATAATGCATGCTACTGTGTTTAAACCAGCAGTGCTGCCAATCATAGGAATGTTTTCTGATACATGAGCCATTCTAGCAGCGCAATAGATAGGGCCGGCAATACCGCCTACAATAAGGCCTTGTTCGCCGTGAGAGGCAGTTTTAAATCGAGTTATCCATGTTTTATTATCAGGCATTCTTTCCCCTTAATTTTTTTGCGTTAGCTAAGTATGCTATTTTAAAGCGCTAGAGCCAATTATTAATTTGCCCAGTATGGGTTTGTTTTGCTAAAGAAGCGGCCATCCTTCCATTGCCGCAGCCCATGTCTAAAATGCGAGAGTGAGATTTGATAACGATATGATTTAATTCAGACAAAATGGTAAGCTGCTGTATATTAGAGTGCTGATATCTGGCTTCTGCTATTGATAGTGCTCGGATTTAAATTATATCTCTAATGTAAACGCCACTTGAGCAAGTTTTAGCAAAAGGCAGGATGCCTGGTGTTATCCGAAAAACTTTGCCGTACGCTTTATTTATCAAGCATTTGACTATATACTGCCCGCAAATCCAGGAGGCATAATGGACGGTCAAAAAATTCTCGTTTTATTTGCTCATCCGAATTTTCAAACGTCGAAAATCAATCGGCAATTGGTTGCGGCTTTGAAAATGCTTGCTCATGTTAGCTTTCATGATTTGTATGAAGCCTATCCTAATCTTTATATTGATGTGAAGCGTGAACAGGACTTATTGCTAGCCCATGACATTATTGTATTCATGCACCCCTTTTATTGGTACAGCGCTCCGGCTATTCTAAAAGAATGGCAGGATATGGTTTTACAGCATGGTTTTGCTTATGGGGAAACCGGCAAGGCTTTGCAGGGTAAAAAGCTATTATCAGTGATCAGCGCGGGAGGATCTGCGGAAGCCTATCATCCACAAGGAGCAAATCGCTTCAGTATTAAGCAGCTTTTATCTCCATTTGATCAAACTGCTTATCTATGTGGCATGGAATATTTGCCGCCTTTTGTCGTTCATAATACTTTGCATTTAAGCGATGCAGAGATTGAGCGGCATGCAAAAGAACTCGAAATGCTGATGATCACATTAGGCCAAGGTAAAATGGACAACAATGGAGAACTAATTGGCGCATGTAGACCTGATTGATCAAATCTTTATTTATCTACTGGCCACAGTTTGTGCTGTGCCTTTGGCCAAAAGATTAGGTTTGGGGTCTGTACTAGGCTATTTAATAGCAGGAATACTGATTGGGCCATTTGCCTTTAAATTAGTCGGGCATATTAGCGATAACGTAGTGCATTTTTCTGAATTTGGCGTTGTGATGATGCTGTTCTTAATTGGCTTGGAGCTTAGGCCTGCTGTGTTATGGAACTTGCGGGTGCCCATTTTATTTATGGGGGGCATGCAGCTCATTGCTACTGCTTTAGTTATTTGTGCGATAAGCCTGTTACTGGGTTTAAAATTTAAAGCCAGCATTGTCGTTGGCTTAATTCTGTCTTTATCTTCTACCGCTATAGTGCTGCAGTGCTTTCATGAGAAAGGTTGGCTCAACCGAATTGCAGGTAAAAATGCAGTTTCCATTTTATTGTTCCAAGATGTTGCTGCTATTCCTATGTTGGCCTTTCTGCCATTGTTAGCAAACAAAGCCATCAAACTTAACTATTCAACTGCCGCTGCCTGGAAGCAAGCTCTATTGGTAACAGCTGTCGTGCTTGGGATTATCATAGCGGGGCGATTTTTGGTCAGGCCAATTTTTCGATTTATTGCAGCAGCAAAACTGCGTGAATCTTTTACTGCTACCGCACTTTTAATCGTAGTCGGCATTACATTGGCCATGCATGCTGTAGGCTTGTCTCCGGCCTTGGGTACATTTTTAGCAGGGGTGGTATTGGCTGATAGCGAATATCGGCACGAGCTTGAATCCGATATTGAACCGTTTAAGGGATTATTGCTGGGGCTGTTTTTTATTTCAGTTGGGGCCAGTATTAATTTTGCCTTGGTCTGGCAAAACCCTTGGCTGGTGTTAAGCCTGGTTGTGGGCCTGATTGCAGTCAAAGCTTTGCTTATGCTGGGTTTAAATCATAAGTTTAGAATTCCTCTGCGGGACAATCTTTTACTGGCTATGGCGCTTGCTCAAGGCGGGGAGTTTTGTTTTGTTCTAATAGCCTATGCGGTTGATCAAGAAGTGTTAAGAGAACAAACCGGCAGCTTGTTGAAACTGGTGGTGGCTTTATCCATGCTGTTTACCCCATTGTTGATCATGATTTATGCCAAGCTGATAGAGCCAAAATTTTATAAGGCACAAGATGAGTCTGATGCTATAGAAGAACAGGACAATCCGGTGGTTATTGCAGGTTTTGGCAGAGTGGGGCAAATAGTAGGGCGATTGTTAATGGCCAACGGCGTTAAAACCACGGTATTAGATTTGGATGCGACTTATATTGATACTTTGCGCAAAGTGGGTTTTAAAGTGTTTTATGGGGATGCAGGACGCATGGACCTATTGCATAAAGTTGGACTTAATAAAGCGAAGCTATTTATTATAGCGATTGATGATTCTGATCAGGCCCTTAAAATTGCTCAGGAAGTGCGGGCCCATTATCCGCATCTTAAAATATTGGCGAGAGTGCGCGGCAGGGCCCAGGCTTTTAATTTCATCAATAATGGCTTTGAAGATTACTATCGTGAAACCTATGATACCTCGCTTGCAATGGGAATAGATGCGCTTCGCTATTTGGGTCTTGGCGCCCATCAGGCCCAAAAGGCTGCTCATTTATTCAAAAAGCTAGATAGCAATTCGCTTCACAGCATAGCTCCGCTTTATGGCAAAGATGAACAGGCTTACTTCAATCAAGCTAGGCTTAACCGAGAAAACTTGGAAAAAGCTTTTGCTGCAGACCGCGAGTTTATGAAGCGAAACTCAAGTCATGCCTGGGATTGATTGCATTACTGACTAGGGGCGGCTGCTATACTTGCTGCACTTTTGCTAGCATGCAAAGCCATTCCACTGAGTATGCCCTGAACTCGTTCAAAAGCTCGTTTTGAGCCGGCACTTTCAGGGCTGAGGCTCATGCGTTTTTTATAGTCTTCAGCAGCATCAATATAGTCTTTTAATTGTTCTTTGCACCAGCCGCGAAACCGATAGATTTCTGGGTCCTCAGGATTGAGTATGGCAGCCTTATCCAAATGACGAATGGCTTCTTGATATTGCCCTAACCTGAGTTTGCACCAGCCTAAAGTGCGCTGAACTTGCGAATTTGAAGGATTGAATGCATTGGCTTTGAGCAAGTCTGTAATGGCTTCTTTAAATTGACCCAGTTCAGCTCTGTTCCAGGCTAAGAAAAGATAAGTCTCTGAATCGGAAGGATTGAGTTTAAGGGCTTGCTCCAAATCCTTAAGGGCTTGTTTTTGATCACCCAGTTCCCCATTGCTCCAACCACGATATTTGTATGCTTCGGCACTTTGGGGGTTATCAGCTATGGCCTGGTCTAAATATGGCAGTGCTTCGCTATGCTTGAGCTGAACGGCTAAGACATAGCCTAAGCTGTAATAAGCCCTGCGATCTCCATGTTTTAAAGCTTGTTTGAAATCGCTTATTGCTTCATCACTTTTCTTAAGTTCAACTTTGCACAAACCTCGATATAAATAGACTTCGGCTTCGGCTTCGGGTTTGGCTTCAGTTGCGACAATCACTTTATTTAATACATCGATCGCTTCTGCATACTTAGCAAGATTAGCTTTACTGATGCCATAAATCTGCCAGGAACTAACAAGTTTGCTTTCGTCCTTTAGTCGAGCAAACACGATATTAAGATCGGCAATGACATTTTCATATTTGCCTAATTTGTAATGACAAATAGCGCGAAGCCTTAAAACACCAATATGATGGGCTTTAGTTGATAATACTTCATTGAAATGTAAAATTGCCTCACCAAAGTTATTGGCTCTAATCGCATCAGCCCCTTTCTGAATCAACTCTTGTTCGCTTGGCATAGATGCTCCTTGCAAAATCTTGAATGGAGTTTATTATCTAGGTGGGGTGAGCTGGAAGCAAGGAGATCTAAATGCTAAGAGATTGGGTGTATTCTCAAGTGAGTATGAATGCTTATCATTGGATTATGGCTATCCACATTATTGGCGTAGTCTGCTGGTTTTCAGGTCTGTTTTATTTGCCAAGGCTGTTCGTCTACCATGCTATGGCTAAAGATAAAACAAGCCAGGATAATTTTAAAATAATGGAATATAAGCTCAATTACTTTATTATGCATCCTGCTATGGCAGTAAGCTTAATAAGCGGAATTTTTTTGATGCACTTTTACTTTATCAGACAACATTTGATTCCCACTTGGCTGCTCAGTAAATTGGTTTTAGTTTTGATCTTATTTATTTATCAAATGTTTTGCGGACATTATATCAGGGCCTTTAAAGCTGATAGAAATGTTCATTCTCATAAGTTCTATCGTTTTTTTAACGAAATCCCGAGCATCTTATTGGTTGCCATTGTGATTTTAGTCGTAGTAAAACCCTTTACAGGCGGCTGGGTCGGAATTGATATCTAATGATTAAAGCTTGATCTTGTGCGCTATCGAATATTTTCCTCTGTTAGATATAATGGACACACCCTAAGCTAAATCTTAGCTTAAGGCTGTAATCTACTGTTGTTTATCTGCAAGAGGAGAAAGCTATGCCACAGGGTGATAAATCTAAGTATACCGAAAAGCAAAAGCGCCAGGCTGAATATATCGAAAAGGGCTATGAAAGCCGGGGTGTGTCTGAGCCTGAAGCTGAAAAAAGGGCCTGGGCGACTGTCAATAAAATGCATGGCGGTGGTAAAAAAGGAGGTTCTGGCACAGGCAAATCTGTTAATAAACAGCCTGCAAGAAAAGGCGGGCGGCAATCACATCGATAAGGAAAAGTTTATGCAAAAATTATTAGAATTATTGAGAATGAGAGCAAGCAAACAAGAAAAATCTTATGGAATGAATGCGGCAGGGGGAGAGGCTTTTTTAGATGCAGGTTTAACTGATATGGAAGCTGGGCCTGAGACCCCGGCATCTAAGCCTTCAGCAAAAATGCGTCGAAATGAATTCTTAAAAAATAAAGGTCAGCCGCCTTATGAACTGGCCAGTATATATGGCTCTAAGTAGTGATATCTGATGACTTGGCTTAAGTAGTATAAAAACCTATTCTTCTCAGCTCTGTTAAATGATATAAAAAGAGTTTATGGACGACCTGAGAATAACATTATGTTTAGCCCTGCCAAACCAATTCGCGTGATATCTTTAGACTATGATTGTTTAACGACCCCAGCAGTCTTGGTTGAATCCACATTGCTTTTAATCGCTCAGTTATTAAAAGCAAGGCATAGACTTAATGCCTCGCAAATTAACCTATTAGAGAGATATCAGGAATGTCTAAATGGTTTAATTGGGACTTGTGTTGCTTTAATGGAAGGTAGCGACAATTACTATGCTGATGACGAGGCCATTCGCACTCTTCTTAAAAAATTCAAAAGCACATTAAACCCACAAGAGCTTGATGTTTTAAAAGCTACTTTAAGATCTGAGGCAGCTGAAATCGCTATAGCAAGTTTAGATACCAGCCCGATTGTTATTCGATATCAGAATAATTTGATTAAAACGCTAAAAGCCGATCAACAAAAATATGAGGAAACCATCGTTTTTATTGGTTCAGTTCGCCAAAGCCCTCATATTGATAAAGCGATGGCTTTTGTTGAGGACCTATTATATAGCGGTAAAGCCCTGCAGGTTATCCCTAGAATAGCAGCGAAGCTAAACGCAGATTATGATGGGTTGACTCTAAGAAAGCTTGCTCCTGCAGAGGGAGAAGTAACAAAAGGAGTGATCGATACAGATAGGCTTCTCATGCTCTATTATCAAGTCCATAAAGTCGCTACGGAAAATGCCGAGGATCAAATCGACTTTCAATATTATAGCAATATCGCTGAAGAGATGTTGGGCCATGAACATGGTTTTATGTCAGTCTTTTCGCTTTGCCCTGACTTGCTGTTTCCTAAACAGGTCAAGCTGCATTTAAGGCAGTTTGATGCAAGGATTAGAAATGAAAGCAGTGAAATGATTTATGCCGATCATTTTACGAGTGAAGGAGGGATAGTTACAGCAGATAGCCAATATGTTGACACCCTGGCTGAGATGATTGCAAGAGCGCCTATGTTAATAAGCAAAGAAGTGCCAACTGTAAGAGAAATAGCAGTCAGTACCATAGTTAAAAACCCATTTCTACCTCCTACAGAAATTCAAGCTGCGGGATTGGCTCAAATTGTGCATGAAAGAGTATTGCGAGATCTTATTAGGCAAGGCAAGCTCGGCTTAGTGATGGAAGGGGTTCTCAATCTATTTACAAACTATTTGAAGGCATCCACGGCTGCTGCAAATATCAATACCAACCGGTATCGGTTTTTAAGCAGTCTATCTCAGTTGCTGGCTAAAACAGAGCTTAATGATGCAGACAAAGCTGCTGCATTCATTACACTATGCAGGCCACTTAAAATTTATGACTTTTGTCCAGAGTTTGCTGACATGGCCTCGCATTTAGCAAAATATTTAACGCCGTCTATGGGTGGGTTTGCCAGCAGTGACGCAACAGTATTTGCTGGAGCTGCAGGAGTTGTTTCAGGTCTTGCTAGCCAATTTTCGAATGCTGCCAAGCTAGTGCGATTATTGAACTATATCGTGCCGAACATTATAGGTGGAGTGCTAACTTGCGCTGTTGGCGGCTCTATCCTTCAATTGAATGGTAGAGAATATCGCGTTCCCACCGGACTGGCTAAGTTGTTTAAGCTTGCAATTAGCGATAAAGAAGCCTCGCTTCGAATAGCGGAAATTAAAATGGTGCTGACTAAAGAGGGTTTAAGGCCGCCTTATAATGAAATCAATAGCTTTATCAAAGATGAAGAAACTCCGGCTGGAGCCGCTTCTGCAGCAGCCCATCCTTAAGAAAAGTTCATTTTTCTTAAAAAACTATTTTTATACGCTATATTTAATGATATAAAAACGGTTTACGCATAAGTGAGAATAAAAAATGTTTACCGCCGCAAAACCCATTCGAGTCATATCCTTGGATTATGACGCCTGCTTATCAACTGCCATTACCATTGCACAATCTACCTTGGTTTTAATTAATAGGCTTTTAGAATCTCAATATCAAGAAGAGAGTCTTGAAAAAGCTTTGTTGAATAAATATAAGGCCCATATTGAGGGTTTGCTAAGAGACAGTGCCAATGATGACGCTGTTGCAAATGGCTTGTTCAATTTTAAAAAAGGTTTAAGTGAACAAGAGCTGTCTGCTTTAAAAGGGGTATTTGCAGAGCAAGCTGCAAAAGCACTTGCAGATCCAGCAGACTTATTAGATGTCAGTGATATTATCGTTAATTATCAGCGTCATTTTATCGATATTTTGAAAGCTGATAACGACCAATATAGTAAAACTATTGTGTTTGTGGGTTCAAACAGACAAAGCCGCTATATCGATGCTGTGATGGCTTATAACAAGGAGTTAGTATTTAGGGGTAGTGCTTTACAGGCCATTCCCAAAATAGCTCAAGCATTGGAAGCTCAATATGACCCATTGCTACTAGCCGATATTTTCCCAGGAGACGCGGGCAGAGGGGTTATGGATGAAGATAAGGTTTTGATACTGTATTATCAAGCCCATAAAGTGGCTTCTGAAAATCCAGGCAGTCGGATCGATTTTCAGTTGTACGACGATACGATGAGAGAAATGGCTAATAACGCAACATACGGCTTAAAATTAACGCTTGATCGTTGCTCCAAGTTCTTTCCAAAAGGCAGTATCGTGCATATGCGCAACTATGACTTTAGTACAAGAGCAGCTGATAGAAAAACAATTTATAAAGATGAATTAACGGTAGAAGGGCGGGTTCCTGCCGATAGCCATTTTAAAGATATGATTGCTGAGCTTGTAGAAAGCACTGGAAATCGGATGAGCCGCGATGTGCCTGCAATTCGCGCATTTGCAGTGGCTGAGATAAGAGAGCATTGCCGGGCAGAAAGGATAGAGCAAAGCCTAAGAAAAAGACTGTTGCTGGATGCCATCAGGTCAGGAGCAACTGACAGCTTAAAAGCTGCCATTTTAAAGCTTTTGCTGATCTGTATACGCAGTCCTCATCCAAGCACAAGCGTGAATGAATCTGAAGAGTACAAAGCACTTAAATCTTTATTTAGCATATGGAATAGTTCGGCATCAGACGAAGTTAAGGCAATTGAAACTGCAAGACAATTAATTGCTAATCTTACTGCAAGAGAGCTTTGTGAAAAGATTTATTTTGAAAGCGGTATTGAGGCCAGCTTGGCCGCTCCAGCAGGCGGGGCCGGTGGCCGGGCTGCCTCCACTGCATTTGCCAGCAGCATGGGGGCGGTTTCAGTTAACCCCTGGGATAAAGACTCTGAGAAACTTACCATATTACTTATGGATTTATTGCGCCAGATTGAAACGGGGGCCATCCACGAGCCGAGCAGCCGTGCTATGGTCAATGTTAACGGAAAGGAATATCGCTTGCCCGATGGAATTGCCAGAATTTATCAGATCGCCATTTCAGACAAGCCTGCTTCTGTTAAATCAGCCGAAATCAAATCGGTTCTCGATGAAAAAAAGACTCCCCGCTTTAGCAGGAAAGAAGATACTGTGTATGACTATGAAACATTGCGTGAGTTTATGGCAACAAGCAGCAGTGTTAGTCTCTCAGCTGCGCCAGCCAAACCATAGGCTGTTTGGTTAAGGGCTTGGTGCATAAAAGCTCAAGTTGTAATTTTTAATTATTGTCTTGATAGCCTGATATTGGCTGGCTTAAAATTGGGGTTTGTGCTGCGATAGGGGTTGATATCAATCCCGCCTCGTCTGGTATATCTGGCGCAAACGCTTAAGCTTTGCGGCTGACACTGCTGCATAATATCCACAAAAATCCTTTCTACACATTGCTCGTGAAATTCAATATGGTGTCTAAATGAAACGATATAACGCAATAGGCCAATGCGGTCTATTTTTTTGCCGTGATAGCTGATTTCAAGCGTGCCCCAGTCAGGCTGACCGGTTACTAAGCAATTTGACCTAAGCAAATTAGAATGAAAACTTTCCTCAACCGTAAGTTCGCTTTCAGTTTTAAGGAAATTAGCTTGAGTTTGATAGGTGTCGCAACTGATATCAAGTTTATCTAGGCAATTGCTTTCTAGTTTAGTGATAGTCATATCGGGAAATTCTTCGATTTCCCAAATTTCTACTGCAACTGCTTTGCCTGCGGCTCGGCTTAAATCTTGTTTAATAATATCGACCAGTTCAGCTTTATTGGTAAATCGAGCTTGGTTAAGCGAGTTAAGGTAAAGCTTCAATGATTTAGATTCAAAAATATGACTTGAATCACAGGGCACAATAATTTGAGCTATGCCAACTATTGGTTTGCCTTTTGGATTTAGCCAAGATAGTTCATAGGCATTCCAGATATCAGCCCCATAAAATGGCAAAGTTTGGCTCAAGCCAATTTCCTCTCTCTTGCCTTGGCGAGGGATCGGGAATAGCAATTCGGGTGAGTAGTGCTCAACGTAGTGAGTTTTTTTGCCTAAGGGGGAGGCTTGTGCTGGATTAGATGGGCTCATAAACTATTCTTTCATTTCAAAAAGTCCTATTATACTCGAAATTTTGTTAGAAGCCGAAAAAAGGAAAAACATGATGCAGAATTTTTCTATTAAGCATGCTGTTAAAGAGGACGTTGCTTTGATTTTAAGCTTTATCAAAGAATTGGCAGAATTTGAGAAGCTGGCCCATGAAGTCGTTGCCACTGAAGCCATTTTATCTGAGAGCTTATTTGGGTCAAGGCCTTATGCTGAAGCGATTATTGCTTATGTAAACCAAATGCCTGTCGGCTTTGCTCTGTTTTTTCATAATTTCTCAACTTTTCTTGGAAGGCCTGGTTTGTATTTAGAAGACTTATTTGTTAAACCTGAAGCCAGGGGGCTGGGAATCGGGCTGAAAATGTTAAGTTATTTGGCTAAGTTAGCTAAAGAGCGAAACTGTGGCCGCTTTGAGTGGTGGGTGTTAGATTGGAACAGTCCTGCCATTGAATTTTATAAGCGAATAGGGGCTAGGCCTATGGACGAATGGACGGTATTTAGAGTGAGCGGGGACCAGCTTGAACAGCTGGCCCAAAGTCAGTAATTAAGATAAGCCTATTGATCAATAGGCTTTTGCAAAGATCATTCTTTTTGCAGCGGGTTTGCCTGTGAAAATACAGGTTCCCGGCTTATTGCCTTGATCTAATGGGATGCAGCGGGCTGTTACTTTTAAAGGTTTGATGTATTCCTCAATCTCTGGATCATCAATAGCGTAGCAATAGGCAAAACCCGCATGAATTTCAGGGTCCTCAGCATTTTTCGGAGTGAAAAAAGCTTTAAACTCATTAAAGTCATGAATTTCTTGAGTGTTTTGTTCGCGATATTGTAAGGCTCGATTGAACAAATTATTTTGAATTTCAGTGAGTATGGCTTCAACTTGCTCAATGAAATCATGGCAGCTTAAGCTTTTCTTGTCTTTCACCGCTAAATCACGGCGGCCCATAAATACGCTATTGTTGGCCATATCGCGCGGACCGATTTCCAAACGAACGGGGACGCCTTTTTTGATCCAGCCCCAGGTTTTTTCACCGCCGTTCATCTCTCTTTCGTCAATTTTGACTCGAATAGCCTGGCCTGCAAAGCTTTTGGCTTTTAAGGATTTTTGTAAGTTACGGCAGTATTCCAAGACTTTTTGGCGGTCTTCTTCATTGCGGTAAATGGGTAAAATGATAATTTGTTCAGGCGCAATGCGAGGCGGCAACACCAGGCCATCATCATCGCTATGGGTCATAATTAAGCCACCAATTAAGCGGGTGGACACTCCCCATGAGGTTGTCCAGACATGTTGCAGCTGACCG
>JARDZR010000029.1 GCA_029240715.1 Gammaproteobacteria bacterium | reverse complement strand
CAAAAGCATTTAAAACAATATATTAAAAACAACTTTATCGTTGATCAGCAGCTTAATACTCAAACATTTTTATCAGCAAAATCCAGCAGCCCTGCCGGCATAGAAATTACAGTGCGCTACCTTTGCTATCCCGCTCAAACCAATAAACTTGAATCTGAAGTATGGCAAGAATTTCTCAAGGAATTGAAAAACGAGCCTAGCATTAAATTGGCATTTGCTTAGGGCTTTAGATATAATAGCAGGCTTCTCAAAGCAAACAGATTTTTAGGATTCAAAGTGGATTTAAGCATTATTATTCCCACATTTAATGAACGCGAAAATGTTCAAGTCATAGCCCAAAGAATTAAAGCGGCTTTAGCAGGGCTATCGCTTTCCTATGAAATCTGGTTTATTGATGACAGTAAAGACGAAACCCCTTCAATTTTAGAAGAATTGGCTAAAGCCGAGCCCGAAGTCCGCTATATTCACCGGGAAAACGCTCGAGGCTTAGGCACCGCCGTAGTAGAAGGCTTTGCTAAAGCTAAAGGCCAATATTTAGTGGTAATGGATGCAGATTTGCAGCACCCTCCTGAGTTGTTGCCAAAAATTATTGAAAAGCTACAGCAGGGCAATGAGCTTGTTATCCCCAGCCGTTTTGTAAAAGGCGGTTCTGATGGCGGTTTGAATGCTTTTCGAAAACTCGTTTCGTGGACTGCAAGAGTCATAGGCCAGATTGCATTAAAACGTCTGCGCAAAATTACAGACTGCACCGGCGGCTATTTCGGTTTAAATAGAACGGTTATCGAACAGGTTAAGCTTGACCCAATCGGCTGGAAAATCTTGATGGAAGTCCTGATTAAAGGCCGTTATTCTAAAGTGACTGAAGTTCCCTATGAGTTTGTTGATCGCCATGCCGGCGAATCAAAAATGAGTCTAAAAGAGCAGTGGAACTATTTAAGACATATTGCCAAATTAGTTTGGACCTCACCTGAAGACCGCCGCTTTTATTTGTTTTGTATGATTGGATTTTTAGGTTTAGCAGTAAATTTACTGGTATTTAGCTGGTTATTTTATGGATTTAAACTGCATCCTCTCGCTTGTTCTGTGCTGTCTTCTACCACTGCCATGCTGCATAATTTTCTGTGGAACGATTTAGTGACTTGGAAAGGTCGTGGTGTAGCGGGTAAGCGTCATCAGTTAAAACGCTTCGTGCAATTTTTTAGCGTTTCAATTATTGGCATTGCCATCACTGCTTTAACTTTAAAGATTTTCTTAGTCCTCGATTGGCATGAGTTGTTGGGACAGTTTAGCGGAATTGCTATTGCAACCTTCTGGAACTATTTTGCCAACAATCATTGGACCTGGCGTTCGGACGAATAAGCTTAAATTGACTGATTCATTTAGAGCAGGCCCTTGCCCGGCAAAGAACTATTGACTTTAAGCGCTGAGTTTCTTAAAGTGGGCATACTTTAAATTGGTACCAGATTAGTATACTATGTTAAGAATTAGCAGACTCGCTGATTATGCGACCGTTATCATGAGAAATATGTCGGTTATTAATCAAGCTTTAAGTGCGGCTGAAGTTGCCCAATGCACAGCCATTTCGCTTCCCACCGTTCGAAAGTTATTAAAGCAATTACTCAAAGCAGGACTGTTGGTTTCAGAAAGAGGAACCCATGGCGGTTATCAGTTAGCTAGAGCTCCTGAGCTGATTAGTTTGGCTGATATTGTAGAAGCTATCGATGGGCCGCTGGCATTGACAGAATGTTCCCACCCTTTGGGGAATTGCGCGATCTCCATGCACTGCGTCAACAAAGAAAATTGGCTGGTTATTAATAAGGTTGTCAAAGAAGCCTTAAGCGAAGTGAGCTTGGTGAGGATGGCCCAAAACATCGGACAAACACATGAAAGAAATAGATAAATTAGTCAATAAAGACTATCAGCACGGCTTTGTGACTGATATTGAAACTGAAAGCTTGCCTCCAGGTCTTGATGAATCTGTAGTCCGGCAAATTTCAGCTAAAAAGAATGAACCTGAGTTTATGCTTGAGTGGCGCTTAAAAGCCTTTCGGCTTTGGCAAGATATGAAGCCGCCAACCTGGCAACATCTTCACTATGAGCCTATCGATTATCAGGCCATCAGTTATTACGCTGCACCTAAGTCCAAAAAAAATGCGCCTAAAAGCCTGGATGAGGTAGACCCTAAGTTATTAGAAACCTACGACAAGCTTGGCGTGCCTTTACATGAGCGTGAATGGCTGGCTGGAGTGGCGGTGGATGCAGTGTTTGATAGCGTTTCTGTGGCGACCACTTTTAAAGAAAAGCTGGCTGAAGCAGGCGTAATTTTTTGTCCATTTTCAGAAGCAGTGCAAAAATATCCTGAACTAGTTAAGCAATATTTAGGCAGCGTTGTTCCGCAAGGAGACAATTATTTTGCTGCTTTGAATTCCGCTGTGTTTAGTGATGGTTCTTTTGTGTATATTCCAAAAGGTGTGCGTTGCCCAATGGAGTTATCCACTTATTTTAGGATTAATACGGCTAATACCGGACAGTTTGAGCGGACTTTAATTGTGGCGGATGCCGGCAGCTTTGTAAGCTATCTTGAAGGCTGCACTGCTCCCATGAGAGATGAGAACCAACTGCATGCTGCTGTAGTTGAGCTGGTGGCCTTAGAAGGCGCCCAGATCAAATATTCCACGGTACAAAACTGGTATCCGGGGGATGAAAACGGCAAAGGCGGTATTTATAACTTTGTGACCAAACGCGGTCTCTGCAAAGGGGCGCATTCTAAAATTTCCTGGACCCAAGTTGAAACAGGCTCTGCCATTACCTGGAAATATCCAAGTGTTGTATTGCAAGGGGATGAAAGCGTAGGCGAATTTTATTCAGTGGCGCTGACCAATAAATATCAACAGGCTGATACCGGCACTAAAATGATCCATATTGGAAAGAACACCAAAAGCACGATTATTTCCAAAGGCATTTCAGCAGCCAAAGGTCAAAATGCATATAGAGGCTTGGTGAAAGTGACTCCCACCGCTTCAAATGCTCGTAACTATACCCAATGCGATTCTTTACTGATTGGGCATCAATGCGGGGCTCATACTTTTCCTTATATTGAGGTGAGAAACAAAACCGCTCAAATTGAGCATGAGGCGACCACTTCTAAGATTTCAGATGATCAGTTGTTTTATTGTCTGCAAAGAGGCCTAAGCGAAGAAGACGCGATAGCCATGATAGTGAATGGATTTTGTAAAGAGGTCTTTAAACAGTTGCCGCTTGAGTTTGCGGTAGAAGCACAGAAATTGATGGAAGTAAGCCTGGAAGGGGCAGTCGGATGATATTAGATATTCAAAATTTACATGCCAGTGTGAATGGCAAGGACATTTTAAAAGGCTTAAACCTCTCTATTAAACCCGGAGAAGTGCATGCCATTATGGGGCCCAATGGTTCAGGGAAAAGCACTTTAGGCAATGTTTTGGCTGGAAAAGAAGGCTATCAGGTGACTGAAGGCCAGGTCAGCTTTATGGGAGAAGATTTATTAAAGCTTGATCCGCAGCAAAGAGCTTTAAAAGGTCTGTTTTTGGCATTTCAATATCCGACTGAAATTCCAGGGGTCAATAATGTTTATTTTCTGCGAGCAGCTTATAACACTTTGCTTAAGCAGCAAGCTAAAGAACCTTTAGATGCTATGGATTTTATGGAGCTGATTAAAAGCAAAATGAAGCTAGTTGGCATGGATGAAAAATTTCTTAACCGAGCGGTGAATGCAGGTTTTTCTGGCGGAGAGAAAAAACGCAACGAAGTATTGCAGATGCTTTTGTTGGAACCAAAACTGGCCATTTTAGATGAAACCGATTCAGGCCTGGATATTGATGCCTTGCAAATGGTCGCAGAAGGGGTCAATCATTTAAGAGACGCTAAGCGCAGTTTTATCGTCATTACCCACTATCAGCGCTTGTTAAATTACATTGTGCCGGATTATGTGCATGTATTATCACATGGCAAAATCGTTAAATCAGGCGGTAAAGAGCTGGCTTTGGAATTAGAAGAAAAAGGATATGGCTGGATTTAATATGCATAGTTTAATGGATAGCCAACAATCGATTATCAAACCTGAGTTGCCTTTATTCGGTGAAAACCTTTCTGAAATAAACGCTTTAAGAAGTGAAGCTTGGAAAAGTTTTTTTATTCAAGGCTGGCCTGATAGAAAATATGAAAACTGGAAATATACAGATTTAAGCAAGCTGTTTAAGCACTATCAATTTAAAGCTCTTCACAAAAAACCGGCTAAGCTTCCTTCTGTTCAAACCTGTCCGGGGACTTATCAGTTAGTGATGTTGGATGGAGAGTTTTGCCCCGAACTAAGTTTATTGCCGCAAAATATAGAAATCATGAGCTTAAAAGAAGCTTTGCGCGATAACACTCAAGAAGTTTTAAATTATTTAGAAGTCTCGATTAACTATAAAGAGCAGCCTATGCTAGCCCTTAATCAGGCTTTAATGAGCGATGGCATATGGATCAATATCCCTGCACAAAAGGTGCTAGATAAACCTTTGCAAATTATCTATATGCATAGCGAACAGCGTGAGCCTGTTGCAGTCAATTACCGCAATATTATTAAACTGGGTGCTGGCAGTCGATTAAATATAATAGAAGAGCCGCAAAGCCAAGGCCGTTTGCATGTATTGCTCAATACATATACTCAGGTATTTTTAGAAAAAGAAGCCAAAATTGAGTTTATCGGATTACAGCGGGATCTGGCTTTAGTTTCGCATATATCAAACCTATCCATAGAACAAAAACAATTGAGTCATGCTCGTCTGTTTAATTTGGCCTTAGGCTGTAATTTGGGCCGCTATGATTTGCAAAGCTATCTGCTTGAACCTGAAGCAGAGTGCGATATGAACGGGGCTTATATTCTAACAAGATCAGCTCATACCGACTTTCATACCAGGGTGGACCATTTGTCTTCCCATACCTACAGCCGTGAGATTTTTAAAGGCGTATTGGATGAAAAAGCACGTGGCGTATTTAACGGCAAAGTAGTGGTACATCCTAAAATTAAAGCTGTGGACGCCAGACAGGCTAATCATAATTTGTTGTTGGCTAATTCGGCTGAAATTGACTGCAAACCTGAGCTTGAAATCTATTCTGATGATGTGAAGTGTAGCCATGGTGCTACAGTCGGTCAGCTGGATGAACAGGCTTTATTTTATTGCCAGAGCCGTGGCATTGACCTGCAAACCGCAAGACTTATGCTGATTCAGGCTTTTGTGTTGGAAATGTTGGAACATATTAGCAATGATTTGCTTAAGCTTTATTTGCAAAACTTAACAGAACTTAAAATACAGCAGCACTTTGCTAAGGAACTGCTATGAGCAAACAAAGCATGCTGGATTGGGACATTGAAAAAGTAAGACAAGACTTTCCTATTTTGCAGAAAAACAGCAAGGGGTCTGCTCTGGTTTATCTGGATAATGCTTCAACCACACAAAAGCCAAAAGCAGTGATGGCCGCTATGCAGCATTATTATGAAGCTGAAAATGCCAATGTTCACCGTGGAATCTATGCTTTAAGTGAACAGGCTACCGCACACTTTGAAGGAGTGCGTAGATTGGTTCAGCGCTTTATCAATGCAAAAAGCAGCCATGAAATTGTTTTTGTAAAAGGCACAACCGAAGCCATTAATTTGGTCGCGCAAAGCTATGGGCGCTCAGTGTTCAAAGCAGGCGATGAAGTTATTCTAAGCACCATGGAACATCATGCCAATATTGTGCCTTGGCAGTTGTTGAGCAAGGAGCTCGGCATCACCATAAGGGTGCTGCCGATTAATGAAAAAGGCGAGCTAGAGCTGGAGCAGTTGCCAGGCTTGTTTAATAAAAAAACCAAACTTTTGGCGATAACCCATGCTTCCAATGCTTTAGGGACCATTAATCCGGCTAAAAAAATTATCGAAATAGCGCACGCTCATAATGTACCGGTATTATTAGACGGGGCGCAGTCCGTTTTACATAGTAGAATTGATGTACAGGAACTGGATTGTGATTTCTTCGCGTTCTCTGGCCATAAAATGTATGGCCCAACAGGAACTGGCGTGTTATATGCCAAACAAGCCATTTTAGAAAAAATGCCTCCTTACCAGGGCGGCGGCGATATGATCAAAATGGTCACTTTTGAGCATACTGAGTTCAATGAACTGCCTTATAAGTTTGAAGCCGGGACCCCCAATATTGCAGGAGTGATAGGTTTAGGGGCCGCCATTGAGTATCTCAATAGCTTGGGGCTGGATCGGATTAGGGCCTATGAAACCGAGCTATTGCATTATGCCACTCATAGCCTAAAACAAATCAACGGACTTAGAATTATCGGCAATGCTGAACATAAAGCCCCTATTATTTCATTTGAGCTAGAAGATATTCACCCTCATGATATCGGTAGTATTGTTGACCACAGCGGCGTGGCGCTTCGAGCAGGGCATCACTGTGCTATGCCTCTTATGCAGTTCTTTAAAGTAGCGGCAACGGCAAGAGTTTCATTTGGCTTATATAACAGTTTTGCTGAGATAGATGCTTTGGTTAATGCTTTGCGCCATGTACAGGAGTTATTCGCCCATGAGTGATATTCGAGAACTTTATCAACAAGTGATTGTTGAGCATGGTAGACAGCCGCGAAACTTTGGGCAGCTGCCTCAACCGACTATAGTTAAATTGGGGCACAACCCTTTATGCGGGGACCAGCTCAGTCTTTATCTGCAAATCGAAAATGATGTGATTAAAGATGTAAAATTTGAAGGAAGAGGCTGTGCCATTTCAATGGCTTCTGCTTCTTTGATGACTCAAGCCATTAAAGGACAGACTGTAGCAGATGCTCAGGATTTATTTAAGCGGTTTTACCAAGTCATCAAACACCACGATCACGACCCAGCTTTATTAGAAAGTTTAGGAAAATTAAGCGTATTAAGAGGTGTCTCAGATTATCCTGCCAGAGTGAAATGCGCCACACTAGCTTGGCACACCTTGCAGGCAGGGCTTGATGGCGACAATAAACCGGTGAGTACTGAGTAGCGATCATTTATGCTGCGCAATAATTTCATGGAGTTAATATGGTAGAAAAATTTAATCCCAATCAAGTTGATATTACTTTAACAGAAGCGGCATTAAAGCATTTTGAAAACTTTCTTAAGGCCAATCCGCAGGCCCAGGCTTTGCGTTTTACCGTAAAGAAGTCAGGCTGCTCAGGGTTTAAATACGTGACCGAATTAGCAAATCAATTAGTAGATAGCGATATTGATATTGCTAATGCTAAAGCATTAAAAATTGTGGTTGATAAAGCCAACTTGGCTTATTTGAATGGCATGATAGTTGACTATATCAGTCAGAATTTAGGACAGTCGAAACTGGTATTTATTAATCCCAATGAAAAAAACAAATGTGGTTGTGGGGAAAGTTTTTCAGTATGAAAATGAAAGATATTACGATAATCAAACGAGAAGTCGAAGGCACTTTAATTCCCTACGGACAAACCGTTAATTTGATGCCCGGTACTGAAGTTTTAGTGACCCAAGCATTAGGTGGCAGCTTTACTTTAAATGTAAATGGAAACTTAGTCAGGCTCGATGGAAAGGATGCCGATGCCATTGGCAAAGAGCCTATCACACTGCCTAGTGATAAAATTTCCGTTACAAAAGAAGGGGTTGATATTGATTTGATTTGGGAGCAACTTAAAACTTGTTACGATCCAGAAATTCCTGTTAATATAGTAGACCTGGGGTTGATCTACGATTTGGTTGTCACTCCAAGACAAGGAAGTGATTATCATATTGGAGTTCAAATGACTCTCACCGCCCCAGGCTGTGGAATGGGGCCAGTCATATCTCAAGATGTTGAAAAAAAACTGCGCGCTGTTCCTAACGTTACCGATGTCGATGTAGTACTGGTATTTGATCCGCCTTGGAATTCCGACAGGATGTCCGAGGCAGCGAAACTGGAGTTAGGCCTTCTTTAAAATCTAATTTTTTAGCTGGCCTAATGTAAACGGAACACCATCAATACTGACGTGATAGGAGGTAAGTGATGTCTGCAGTTACAGTAGAACAGCGAATCGTTAAAGAGTACCATTGCCCAGTACCTGATATATTATCTCAGTATGCAAGCGAAGGCCTCACATCCAAGCAAGTTGCTGAAAAATTAGATTGTGGTGTCAGCAACGTCCGTCGAATCGCTCGAAAGTACAATATCCGATTTAACCAGCCCTCTCCTGAACCCACCATTGTTTATAGCCAAGAGTTTTTGGAGCGGAAAATTAACCCTATTAATTTCTTATCTCGTGTTTGGCACAGGCCAAATATAAGCAAAATGGAAGAAATGGAAGTGATATAAATCGATATTTAATTGTTCTGGTTTAGCTGCTGCTAAGCCGCTTCGACAAGATAAAGCGAAGCGGATATAATATTGCTCAAACCTAAAAAAGAGCAGCAGCGATGAAGACAGCAATTTATCCAGGAACCTTTGATCCACTTACTTTTGGGCACATGGACATTATCGCCCGTGCCAGCCAACTGTTTGACTGCTTAATTATCGCGGTCGCTCCTAACTCAAGCAAAAATCCCCTGCTTTCACTTGAACAAAGAATAGCGAGTATTCGCGAAACTTATGCAGGTAAAAATAATATAGAAGTGGTCGAATTAGAAGGGCTTTTAGCAAGATTTGCCATGACAAAAAACGCACCGATTATTGTAAGGGGTTTGCGCTCCAGCAGTGATTTTGATTATGAGTTTCAATTGGCAGGAATGAACCATCAGCTTAATAAGGAAATAGAAACCGTTTTTTTACGCACCTCAGAGCAATATGCTTTTATTTCTTCTACTTTGGTGAGGGAAATTGTCAAACTAGGCGGAGATATTTCTGAGTTTGTGCCAGAAACCGTCACTAAGCTATTAAATAAATGAGCAGCGTGATTGCGATAGGCAGCACAGGTTTAATTAAAAAAGGAAAGTACTATAAATGGCACTTAAGATATTAGATGCCTGCATCAATTGCGATGTCTGTGAATCAGAATGTCCTAATGCTGCAATTACTCAGGGCCCGGAAATCTATCAGATTGATCCCAATAAATGTACTGAATGCGTGGGTCACTTTGAGACCTCTCAGTGTACAGAAGTCTGTCCGGTGGAATGTATTATTTTTGATCCAGATCATGTTGAAACCAAAGAGCAGCTTCTAGAGAAATATCATAAGCTTACTGCTTCGAAATAGCTGCTAAAAAAAGTACACTAGAAGCATGGAAAAACAAAGGAAGAAATCAATGAATGCTAAAAAATCTCTGCAAGGCCTTATTTTAGCTGCAAGCTTTATATCAGCAGTCAGCTTTGCTCAGCAAGTCATGGGATCAGGTTCAAGCTTTGCCTATCCTGGTTTATCGCAATGGACCCAAGATTATGCCAATAAAACAGGCAATCAAATTAATTATCAGCCTATTGGCTCTGGCAATGGTTTGCGCCAATTGAGCTCCAATATAGTCGATTTTGCTGTTTCCGATATGCCGCTGTCAGCAAACCAACTGAACCAACAAAATTTACTGCAATTCCCGATTCTAACAGGCGCCATTGTTCCGGTGGTGAATATTGCCGGGATCCAAAACAATCAGCTGGTGTTAAACGCTACAGTGTTAGCTGATATCTATATGGACAAAGTGAGCAAATGGAATGATCCTGAAATTAGAGCGCTTAATCCCGGTTTAAATTTACCCAATGCTTTAATTATTAGCGTGCATCGTTCTGATAGTTCAGGCACCACTTATAACTTTACTCAGTATCTGTCAGCATTAAGCCCGGCATGGAAAAACGCAATTGGTGCCAATCTGGTTGTGGCCTGGCCTGGCTATGGTTTAGGTGTGAAAGGCAATGCTGGTATGGTTTCTCAAGTCCAAAATATGCCTAACTCCATTGGCTATGTGGCTTATGCTTATGCCAAACAAAACGATATGACTATGGTCAAATTACAAAACCAAGCCGGCCAAACAGTGGCAGCCTCAACTCAAAGTTTTTCTGCAGAGTTGAAAAATGCCAATTCGGCACAAAGCTGGCCCATTATGGCCACTAGTTTTGTACTAGTTCCCAACCACAATTCAAAATATGCCAAAGATTCGCCACAGGTCTTGAAGTTTTTTGATTGGGTCTATAAAAATGAAGACAGCAGTGCAGAGCAGCTTAACTATATTCCTCTGACAAAATCAGAATATCAAACAATTGAAAAGCAATGGCAAGCCCAGTTGCCGGGCTGGGAAAAGTAGCCTAAATTTAAAAAATTGGCATGGCAAATTACTCGGTTTGATGCAGCTTTACAAAATGCTCAAGCCGAGAGATCTCAGTCTTCAAATTCTCGATTTCTTCTATCAAATCTAAAGCTAAAGCGACTCCAGATAGATTTATTTCTAGATCTCTTTGCAGGCGCAAAGCTTTTTGTATTCTTGCTAAAGCTCGAAGGCTAAACTGCCAGGTTTCAGCTGAGTGGCCTGCTGGCTGAATAATATTAAACTCAACCATTTCAATAATTATTTCAACTGAAACACGACCTTTTTGGCTCAGTTCAGTCAAACTAAAAGTTTCGGCTTCCTCAAGTAATTGACCTAAATCATAGTGGCTCATACTTAGACTCCCAATTGAC
>JARDZR010000028.1 GCA_029240715.1 Gammaproteobacteria bacterium | reverse complement strand
CCTCCAGCTGGCAGCCATGAAAGAAACGATCTCATTATGCCAGAAGTCATTTTATCTTTCATTTCTGCAGCTATCTTTGCACTGGCTATTCGACAGGGCATTCAATCTGAAAGCAGCAAGATAAAAAAAGGTCTGCTTATAGGCTCAGGCGCTTTAGCCTCGATAAGCCCAACAATAGCTGAACTTATTATTCAGCACAAAAGCCAGGAATTGGGACTGTATGCAGGCTATCTTTCAGCTTTTATTCATTCTTGTAAGATTACCTATAAAATTGGCTGCAGCAACCCTGAGGTGATGCACCCTTCCGCCTCTTTAATAAATGATATGAAAGACTCTTGCCGCCCCCACTTAAGCAGTCTAGACAGTATGCTTATTGACCTGGGCGCATACTTAGTCTGTCTTAGCCTTTGCTATGGCCTTCAAAAAGCTTTGGAAAAAGCCAGTCCAAGCTCAACGGGCTGCTGCTACAGAACAGCTTCGACAGTTTTGTCATCCGGCCCTAATGAAGGCTTACTTGCGCCAGAAGCTGAGTGCGCTTATGAATTGGTATAGATTAATGAGGAGCAGGGGCAGGGCTTGCCGCAGAGGCTGAACCCCCGCCTCCACCAAACACGCTAAGCAATGAATGATGAGATGAGCTAGGGAAAGCTTTTACTTTCTCCGACTGCTCCCACATCACTACAAGCTGTCCTTTTACATACCGAGCAGCCGTAATAGGCGATTGCGCTTTATTAATATTCGGAACAATTTTGGCTGCTGCGCTCACAAGCTCCTGCCCATCTTTATCCCTAAGGCTTTGGGTATCATGTATAAAGCTTGGGCTAAAATAAACAGGCTCAGGCTCCCCATCAGTTGTATAGGCCAGCAATAGATAGTTATTGTTATAGGTCATATTATTAATTTTGTTTTCTAATAACCTTGCCCGGCGTAAGGCAAGCTGAGCTCCTATTTGCGGCGGGGTAAGCACCAATAAATTCCCAGTTGCGCAATCCAATACAAAATCTTTGTAATAGTTAGGTGCTATATTATTAATAACAAGCCTTCCTTCAGCTTTAAGCTCATCTAATCTTCTGATTTCAGGACTGCTTGCGTCATTTAATTCCAAAACTCTAGCATGAGTAATATTGAACTTAAGCTCAGGGTGGGCTATAGCATAGTCATTAATAACAGTTAAAATGCTTAATAAGGTTTTTTTAGTGGCATCAATAGAACCTGAGTGCCCGCCTACTATTTGAATAGTAAAATCAGAACCGCTTAATGACTCAATGGCTTTTTTGGCATCAAACTCACTCGCAAAATCAACATGCGCAAAATAGGCATCTCCTCTTTCGTTGCGAAGTATAAAACCCACGCAAGAACCAAAGCCCGTTGATCCGATAAAGCGAATATCAGCGCCTTTACGAGCAATAATCGCCTCTCTTTGCAGACAGCCCAAAGCCTTTGCAGGATCGTATTGAGAGTAATCACGGCATTCTTTAGGGAAAGGCAGCTTTTTAAGCTGTTTTAAGATTTTCTCAGCCGAGCTTTCAGCTGGTTTTTTATCAATAAGCAAAGGCATAGGATTTCCTTAAGGTGGCATAAGCTTCTCAACAAAATAATTTATTCTTCAAATAAAAAGGCCCCTAATATATAGAGGCCTAGTTAATTTTTTTTACAAATCCTGTCTAAGGTGTTTTTTAGAATGGTTATATATAGTGTACTTTGTTAATTTAAATAAAATTTTCATATTTTACAGAATATTAAATCTAAAATTCTTCATATAATTAGTAAATTGTAAAGAACCATAATCAAAATAGGCTTAGATTAGTTGGTGCCTGAGTATGCCTCATTACTTTTTCTATAAAATTTTCTGTTTTTAATGAATTATTAACTTTGTTATAAAATTGCTCTCTTCTAATTTGGACCCTGAGTATATCTCCTTTAGCAAAGGATATTTCTCTGCTGTCAATTTTTTGCAAAAAGGAAGTATCTTCAACAATAGCATAAAAGCTTGACTGCCCATCATTCACATACCATTTATTACCTTCTTTGAAAGATAAGTTAATAATATTAACGCTGGTTTCAAAACGCGCCAGATCATCTATTTTTTCTTCGCCAGGTTCAGGGCATTTAAAATAAGAGGCTTCTTCTTTATTAATTATGGAGTAATTATCAGGCTTACTACCATATTCTATGGCGACATCCTGAATGCCAGGATGCTCAACTACTGGGCTGACTAAATTTTCAAAGCTTTTTCTAAGCTTGTAACTTTTATATAAATCATAGGTCTTTTTCTCAATTTTCATTTGCTTGGCAGCTTTAGAAATGGAAAAAGTACCATCTGAATTTTCATAAATTTTTTCAGGAATGCCGCCTTTCAAAAACTTGATTACAGGTATCGTTGATAAGCATAGCGTTAGAATTTCGCCTGCATTTAATATTGCCTCAGTGTCATTTGAAGTAAGCAAGTCTTTTAATTGATCATAAAGTGAAAGAACTAAATTTATTTTGAAACAGCCTGTTTCAAAACTTCCCTTAACTTTCACGTCTACTCGAGCTCTACCTTTATTAAGTATGTGATTAGCTTCTTTAAGCAAATCATCTATTGCTAATAATGCAGTCGATAAGTCTCGTGGGCTAATTTCATGATTAGAAAGGGAGTCACCATCAAAAATTAATTTAAATTGCATTAATTATCTAATCCTTATAAATATATTATGCAGCTTGTTCAGGAAGTTTAGCCCAACCGTAATGCAGCATTAATTGATGAGTATTTTGAGTCAGCGCCTCTTCTAATTCCATCGCATTTGGCAGTAATGTTATTGCAGGGTCTGCTGATAACTGCAATATATCAGATTTAAGCTCGCTTGCATTAATATCAAGATTTTGAAGCCTGACAAATAATGGTGGATGAGTATCGGTGGGGTGAATCATTGTTGCTTCAGAAAAACTACTTATCACATCATTCGTAAAAGCAGGAATATTAATGCTACGACAATACTCTTGATAAAAAAGGCTCAAATTCTGATAGGCCATGCCTTTATTAAGATTTTCTATATTTGCGTTTGTGATAGTTTGCCATACTGGGCCAAAAGCAGCTGCTTTCAATAGACTTGAGCAAAATATATCTTTAGATGTAATCTTCGCACCTTCTCTATCAGCTTGAAGCTCTCTTAACCTCCCTACAGATCTCTCGGACTTAGAAAACTCTTCCATAAAGAAACCTAACAAGAAAAAGGCAGGGATAAGTGCTATTTTGCTAGCACCATCTGACGAGCCATTGCTTTGCTCTACTAATGAATTAATCGCTCCAATAATTCCTGAATATATCGGCGCAAAGCGAAGGCTATATTTTGTATCTTCTCCTTTGAAATGTGCTAATTCATGGCCTATAATTGCGGCAAGTTCTTCCTTACTTAATAACCTCATTAACGGAAGAGATAAATACATTGTTTCGTCTCTGCAAACTTTACCATCCCCCAAAGTGACAATATTTGCTGCTGTAACATAAAATGTAGGCTCTAAGCCAACAATAACGTTTTTAGGCGCAGACGCTCCTATGCTTGCGGCGATTTTATTAATAAATTCAAATAAATCATTGTTATTATCAATATCAAGAATTTTGCCAATAACCCTGCTCTCAAAAATTTTAGCTAAAGAAAATCCACTTTCAACCATCCAAAATGAATAGGCTACAGCACCAAATAAAATGAAACCAATTAAGATTGGCTGCCACCTATCCATAAGAATGGTTTCGAGTAAATAAATCGAATAAGCTGCAATGGCCCCATGCGCTAGCATAATTATGGCAAGAGCTATTAAGACAAATTTGAAACCCGGAGCAAAAAAACTGACTAATAAATTTCTATTTTTTCTAGTGGCAATGCCCGCAAGTTTGATAAATGTTATTAGCATTAATCCTAAAAGAAGAGCTGCTAAGCTCCCCAAAATTAAGTAATTAAACTCAGTATATTGTAGGCAAAAACTCGAAAAATCTGGAAATATATCAGGCCTCATACAAACTTGCGAAAATGTAATACTATCAGCCTGAGCCACTGTAAAGCCACGAGCAATAAAAGCCTGATGTGTCTCATAATTGTAATACCAATGAGCCCAAGCACCGACTGCTAAGCCTATCAATGGCACAACAATCATAACTAAAATTAAAGGAATATATTTTGGTAAAGCTCGCCCATTGTTCATTATTGTGCCCTCACACATTAAGAATCAAAGCTATTTTCTATCTAAAGCTGGCAACACTTTCTCCAACCTCGATAGATCATAACCTAAAACTCGAGCATTATACTCATATCTAGCCCAAAGCTCTAGCCAACGGTTTTGTTGTTGCTTAAGCTCGGCATTTTCCTTTTCTAAAGCTTCTATACGCTGCTCTAAAGTTTTACGATATTGATTAGAGTCATCTTTGTTTATGCCTTTGCGAAGTGCTTCTTTTACTGCTTCAAAACGAGCTTTGATTTCAGCCTTTGCCCACATGGATTGTCGGGAAAAACCTGCAATACGCTCTAATATTTCCCAGGTTAGTTTTTTTCCACGCTCACCCTGTTCCCAAGCATCAAGCTCATAAAGTATAAATTGAATATCAGCTGGAGCCATTCTTGCAAATTTCTTCTGTTTTGATTCGACTGCTTTCTTAATGATTTTCATATTGGCTCTCCAATTGACTTGCCATCAGGATTGATAGAAACATGCTCTTTACTTCCTTCAGTTTCCTCATCATCTATAGCAAGAGCTTTTTCAATATTCTGAATAATGTTCTGGTTATGATTAATCCAATTTTCTGCGCCCCAGCTTTCTTGCGATTGCTCAAGCTTTGCTTGATTGAGTGCAGCGGTGGTTTGATTTTTTAATAGTTTGAGGTTTTTACGTTCTTCTTGATTGCCTTTAGTTCGATGGAATTCTTTGCAACCTGACAAACAGTTTAAATGCTTATCACATGGGTTTTGGGCAAAGTCATGTAAACACAAGCCATAAGGGGTATGATGTACAGCGTTAACTTGCACAGCAACAAACTCTTTAGCATCTAATGGGTTCATTTGTTTAGCTGCATCAGCTATTGGCCCTATGACTTCCCCAGATAAAAGCATTTGCCTAGCTTTCTCGGTCATCTGTGTAGCAGTACGATGGTCATAGGCCTTATTATCACCAATATTCTTTCTACCAAACCACCAAGCTAATTCTATATCTGTTAAACCACCTTCATTTGCTAAGGTATTTAAAAAATGCCTAAACCCATGTGACCTAACCTTATAGGGCTGGCCTATATGATCTAGATAACCATAACGCTCAAAAACATTTTTAACACCTTCACGGCCACAAATGAAACTCGATATATTTTGCTCTGAGATAGGCCTAACAAGATAAAGCTTAAATGGTCTTGCATCACTCAACTGTTCAAAAAAAACGACACATAAGGATTCAGACAGTTTTTGAACTTTCCCATTAGGAAGCCTTAACATCGGCTTATCCCAACGCTCAAATGATATTGCTTTAACTAAGTCACCATAAGCTACATATAGCTTTGCATCTCCCTTAACTTTATTCATTTTTATTTTTCGGGTACGGCAAAAGGCATTAGCGTCTTTTATTCCCAATAAGTTCTTAATATCTTCAACGGTAAGCATATCACGAGCTTGATACCCAACTAGTTTGATTTGATCTGGGTTCTCTTCAAGCCAAGAGGCCATTTCACGAGACTCTTTAGTTAAATCAATCAATTCCATTACCACAGATTTGACTAACTTACCTGCTTCTGTTGGCAACCACTTAATGCGTGGCTCTGCTCCTTTCTCAGGCCAGTAACGAAGTCCAATCTTCGACTTTTTATTGCCAGATGAATCTATTTCTGGCTGAGCAGTGAATTGATTAAGCACAAATTCTTCTACTAATGTATTGGCTGGCAATGTTAATACTTCACCAATCCTGAACCCTGTAAACACCAAAATTTTGATAATGTTCATGCGAATTTTATCAGGAACATTAGTTAATTTTGTGGATATGGCTGCCAATGCCTGGAAAATCTCTTCTTTTGGCATCAATTTTTCTCGACGCCTTTTAGCAGTATCGCTAAGCCTGTCATAAGACTCTGGACGCTTTTGTGATGATTTATAGTCTAGACGAACTTTTGTTAGCCTATTCTCATCTAAGAGGCGAGCTAATTCCGTTAAATGGATGCCAATTCTATATGCAGTGCTTAGCGCTTCCCGTCGTTTTGCTGCCATTTCTGCCCTAGTGAAATGGTCACGATTGAGCATGACAGGATTAAGACCTATATCTTGAATTTCATTATATATATAACGAAGTGCTCTAATAAATGTCATATGGTTAGCGCATGATTGCCCTCTAACTTCGTGACGAAGCCGAACAAGAGCCTTTGCAAAGCTTGCAAATGGTTCATAGAATGGTTCGCCAAGGACGTTATTGTTTGTGCCATGCTGCGTGAACCAAAGACGATATGTTAACTGTTTATGTCCTCTATCTTTAGGTTGACTTAATGAAATATCCCAGCAATGTTGATTCCAATCTATTTCGCCAAATGCACCTGAAGCCTTAGCTTTTATGATTAGCTGCTCAAGATTTCTTTCGGCCTGCTTTTCGATAGAAGCAACAAAACGAATTACTCTAGGCTGCCTAATGCCCTCCATTAGCCGCCTCCTTATTTTCAGAGCATGCTATATTTACTTGAGCCACCTGATAAATCACTTCATCAAGCTGCTGAGCAATACGATCATTATCCCCAAACTCATTTAATCTTTTTTCTCGCCACTTGGTTAAATCCTCTAAGACTTTATTGTGAGGTGCTTGCCGAAATGGCTGAAATTTCTCACAAAGATAGCAAGATAATGGAGGATAAAGCTTACAAAGATAATCAGCGCCGCACATCCCTATTCCATGAATTTTTCTTGGCTCAAGCTTTTCTTGGTATCGTATATGTGCTGAATTATTATCATGATCGATAATTTCTCCTGAAAACCTAGCCACTAATGGAGCTAGTTTTTCAGCCAAGGCAGCATCTAAACGTTCAACAATAGTTGATCTTGCGTTGTAGTAAACCTGCACGTGCTGCAAATCCGTATGATCAAGAAGATCAGCAAGCTCAGCTGCCGATGCTCCCTGCCTAACCATAGATGTGGCAAATGTATATCTAAGCCTACGTGGATTTAGCTTTAAAGGCTTCAATGTCCTTGGAGAGATGACATTTAACCTTTTTGCAAATCGCCTAACTAGCTCTGTGAACTCTTCTACAGAAAAGTGATAGCTGTATTCTGATATTGATGTACTTAATCTTATCTTATGTGCGGCCTGCCTCATTAATAAAGGTCTAGGCATATTATCAGGAATGTTTATAGACTTATTTTCATCAATAAGCTCCTGGAGTAGTTTGGCCAAGCCATCATCAGCTTTGCGAACCTTGAAATCTGCACGTTGATGTCTTAGCCCTCGCTTTTTAATCCTGGGGATTTGTAACTCATAAAAAGGATAATTAAGATCTGAGAATGTTTTTACATTAAAATCACATTCACGAAGTAGAATGAAATTTGCAGGATTGCATCCAAAAGAAAGACAAAGCCACACACAAACTCTTTCAATTAAAGGCCCCTTATCTTTTATTAATGCACTCCGTAATGCATTAACTTCATTATCAGTTAACGGGCCTTGTTCAGAATCATCTGTCATGACAGCCAAACCTTTGGTATTCCCAGGAATTTTAATTTTCATAAGGTCATACATAACCTCACTATCAAATCCTGGTAGCTCCTGATCTACACACCATAAATACCAAGCTCTTATACGTGCGAACTGATAAGTTAAATTTTCTGCACGAAGGCACTCTAAATACTTGCTAAGTATCTGTGGCAATATTAAAGCAATTTCTTCTACCGATTTTTGACGACTTAATGAATCCCAAACTTTAATTTTGCTTAAATTTCGCAAGCTAACCCAGGTATTATATGACTCCCTAGGTGAAACTGTTTTTAATCTTTGCAGTATATAACGTTTCAAAGCATAAGAGATTATTTGATTTTTAACATGAAACAAATCCCAATCAATTATGAAATTACCAGTAGGATCATTTATGAACCATTGGTTAGTAGCCGTATCAACAACCAATCCCGCCCTATCTATTACATTATTAGGTAAAGGCGATAGCTCAAATTGAGAATATAATTTGTCGAAATTTTTATTTTTCACAATCTACCCATTATTTGAAAAAATTAGCTGTTGGTGTTTGAGAGACAGATCAAAAGATCGCTGTTTAATATATCTCTGCCTATAGTTATTTCCTTGCTCACTATTATGCGACCAACCGCATAAGTAATTTCGTATTTCAATTGCATCATGCTCTGCAATACCTTCTTTATCTGCAATCTCTGATAAAAAATCGTTATAGCTATGGCGGAGTATATGAGGAGATAAAACGCCTGAAAATTCATTATGTTTTTTAATCAGTTGCCAAATCATATTATTAATTGCAATACTACTTAGTGGCTTGCCATCACGTGAAGCAAGAAATAAGAATGGGCTTTTTTTAGCATTAGATATTTTAGACCGATGCTTCAAAATAAATTCATTCAACAATCTTGCCATTTCTTGATTAAGGGGAATTATACGGCCCAATGTTTTTACCCTTGGCTCATGCATCCTAATATCATTTTTGTCATCTGGTCTACGCCTCACAGTTATTGATGGCCTATCAGCATTAAGATTTATGTCTGACAAATAAAGCTTCAAGGCTTCTGCTCGGCGTAAACCAAACCCTAAATACATCAGACATAGTAAATAATTACGAAATTTTACTGGCTTATTCCAAGGGTTGTTAGGATGATTAGGATGAATAATCTGTAAAAACCTATCTCTCAATTGAGCTTCTAAGCCGATACGTCTATTTATTTTTTGGCAAGGTAAATCTTTAATGAATTGCTTTTTAATTAATTCAATTTTAATTTTTACCTTATCAAATCGTTGATCATCAACATTTATATGAGATAATGTATTTTCTAATCTCCAGACAATATATTCTCTAACAGTCTCAAGCCTTGAACGCAGCGTAGATGATGCAACAGCAATCTTTTTAACAGATTTGCCGTTCGTAAAATCTCTTCTCATCCATTCATATAAAGATGGATTTATTTCTTCGGCCGTTAGACCAACCCCTGTTTCAAGACACTCATCTAAGTTAATTTCTGTTTCTTTAGCCCACCAATATAGGTAACCAATAGTTCTTAGCTCTCGCTCTAAAGTTGCTGTTTGATTATTGATTCTACGGCTAAATATAATCCATTGGTTTGGGTGTCTTACTGGCAAACCATTCATACTTGATAACAGTAATGGCAATCTCTCACCATTTTCACAAACAATCATTTTTACTTTAAACGGATTCATATATTTCTGAGCCATGATATTAACAAATTAAACACGATACCCTACTTTTGAAAATATGATAAAATAAAAGGATAAACTTAACAAGCCTATCCTTCTAAAAAATTATTGATATTTCTTATAGTGCTACCAATAAAGCAAATTTAACTAGAAAGGAATATCATCGTCTTCAAACTTATCAAACGAAGCTGCGGCAGCTGCAGGCGCCTGTGGTTTTTTCGCAGCAGGTTTTGCTGGAGCCTGGGCTTCAAACTCTTGATTGAATTCATCAGAAGCTTCAAATTGGCCTGCCGGCATATCTTCACGCGCTCCGCCAGTTCCACCCAGCAATTGCATTTCATTGGCAACAATTTCGGTGCTATAGCGATCTTGCCCTGCTTGGTCCTGCCACTTATTGGTACGAATACGGCCTTCCACATAAACCAGGCGGCCTTTTTGCAAATATTGACCGGCTATTTCAGCCAAACGACCGAATAATACTACACGGTGCCATTCTGTGCTTTCCTGAAATTGGCCGTTTTTATCTTTATAGCCGTCATTGGTTGCCAGGCGTAAATTAGCAATGGCATTACCATTTGGCATATAGCGAATTTCTGGATCAGATCCTAAGCGTCCAATCAGTATTACCTTGTTCAAAGTACCTTTTGCCATAATCATTTCCTCATTAAAATTTTAGCTATCTTATCACTTTTTAAACATATTGTTAACCTAGCGGCTATCGCTCTATCCTGCACTACAAAACATTTTAAAGTAAAACCAGTCTGCTTCTCTCATCATTAGCAACGGCTCATAAACTGCCGGGCTTTTTGTTAGGAATGCTCCTGAGCCAAGCCTTCCAAACTATTATCCAACAGGGCTTGAGAATTAAAAATGCTGCTATCTACTTTAAGATAAGCCACCTGCTCTTCTGGTATCACCACTGCATCGACCACCCCGGCAATACTTAATAAGCCTTGGCGAACCTTTTTAGCTTGTTCTGAATCAATCCTTCCGACTTTTACGACTCTGGTTGCCACAGGCATAGGAGCTCTCATGCTCATAGCCACAATAAACCAGATAATGGCAGCGGCAAGGCCTGCAAGATAAACGCCATTAATGATTTGGTCTTCATACAGCCATCCGGCCATTAGCCCACCGAAAGCAGCACCAAAAAACTGTGAGCTGGAATACAGGCCCATTGCTGTTCCTCGAGCAGTCAAAGGAGCTGCTTTGGAAACCCAAGAAGGCAAAATAGCTTCTAAAGTGGTAAATGCGGTGAAAAAAACCAATAAACTGATAGCGGTAACATCAAGCCTGGTATGATACATATAAAGCAATAGCTGCGAAATGGCCATTAAGAAAATACAAGCAGTAAATACTCTTTTCATTTGCCGGTATTTTTCAGCGATAATGACCAAGGGCACCATCAATATGAAAGCCAGTAACAAGACAGGTAGATAGATATACCATTGGTGGTCTAAAGCGAGATTAGCATTTTGCAATAAACTTAAAGGCAACACTACAAACAAACCTGTAATGCTGGCATGCAAAATAAACACACCCAAATTTAAAGCTCGCAAATTCTTCATCAATAAAACTGAACGAATATCTTTAAAAATAAGCTCCTGGTCACGATGAAACAAGTTATGCTCAGGCTTTGGCACAATAAACAATACTACTAGAATCCCTAAGGCTGCCAAAATTGCTGTTAGGTAGAAAATTCCACTCAGACCAATAAAGCTGCTTAGCATGGGGCCTAAAATCATAGAAAGAATAAAGGAAAGCCCTATCGTGACTCCAATCATTGACATGGCTTGAGTGCGCACTTCTTCTCGGGTTAAATCAGCAGTCAAAGCTAAAACAGTACTGCCAACAGCCCCTGCTCCCTGCAAGGCCCTTCCTAAAACCACCCCCCAAATACTATCTGAGCTAGCTGCTACCAAACTGCCCAATGCAAACATTAAAAGACCCAGCACAATGATTGGTTTGCGTCCAAATCGATCAGACAACCAGCCTAACGGCGCTTGCAATAGCCCCGAAGTTAGTCCATAGACACCTAAAGCAAAACCGATAAGAGTGGGGGTTGCACCTGACAAATGATGGGCATATAGTGTAAAAATAGGCAAAATCATAAAAAGGCCTAACATGCGCAAAGAAAAAATCCCTGCCAAACTAAATACAGCTGAACGTTCCTTGGCATTTAATAAGTTGTTCATTCTAAACTCCCAATGCTTTAAAGATAAATGGTATAATAGCAGCTTTCCTAACTAAAACAGAACAATATGGATAAAATTAGCGTCCGTGGGGCCCGTACCCATAATCTTAAAAATATCGACCTTGATCTACCGCGTGATAAGCTTATTGTGATCACCGGTCTTAGCGGTTCAGGTAAATCTTCCTTGGCTTTTGATACCTTATATGCAGAAGGCCAACGCCGCTATGTTGAGTCTTTATCAGCCTATGCTAGACAATTTTTATCCTTAATGGAAAAGCCGGATGTAGATCATATTGAAGGCCTATCCCCTGCCATCTCGATTGAGCAAAAATCTACTTCGCATAACCCTCGTTCCACCGTAGGGACAATTACCGAAATTTATGATTATTTAAGACTGCTGTTTGCCAGGGTGGGCATCCCTCGCTGTCCAACTCACGACATTGCACTTGAAGCTCAAACTGTTAGCCAAATGGTTGACCAAATTTTAAATCTGCCTGCAGATACCAAATTAATGCTGTTAGCCCCTGTGGTTCATGAAAGAAAAGGCGAGCACATTCAGCTTTTGCAAAATCTACACCAACAGGGTTTTATCAGGGCTAGAATTAACGGCCATATTTATGAACTAGATACCCCGCCTGAGCTAGATCGTCATAAAAAACATAATATCGAAGTGATCGTTGATCGATTTAAAGTGAAAGAAGATATCAAGCAAAGGCTGGCTGAATCTCTTGAAACGGCCCTAGAGCTCACCAATGGATTGGTCCACGTGGCTTTTATGGATGAACCAGAAAAACCTGACCTTATCTTTTCAGCTCGATTTGCCTGCCATCTTTGCGGCTATAGCCTAGATGAGCTTGAGCCCAGATTATTTTCATTTAACAACCCAGCCGGGGCCTGCCCTTCTTGTGATGGCTTAGGCATGAAAGAGTTTTTTGATCCGAAAAGGATTATTCATGATCCCTCTTTTTCTTTAGCCCAAGGCGCCATCAGAAGCTGGAACAAAAACAATCTCTATTACTATCAGATGCTGCAGTCATTGGCTGCGTTTTATCATTTCGACCTAGAAGTCCCCTATTCTCAGCTGGATGATAAAATTAAACAAATTTTGCTCTATGGTTCAGGCGAGGAAAAAGTCCCATTCAAACATGTTTCTATGCGTGGCGCTGTCACTACCCAGGACAAACCGTTTGAAGGAGTGATCCCTCATCTTGAAAGACGTTTTCGCGAAGCAGAATCCAATATGATTCGTGAAGAACTGACCAAAATGATGAACAATCAAGCCTGCCCTGACTGCAAAGGCACCCGTTTAAGAGAGGCAGCCCGCCATGTATTTGTTGATGGCAAAAATTTGCCCGCTATTGCCCGACTGTCGATTGCTGAGGCTAAAGATTATTTTGAGAAATTAAACCTGGAAGGCGCCCGAGCTAAAATAGCTGAAAAAGTTCTGAAAGAGATAGTGGAGCGATTGAGCTTTTTGGTTAATGTAGGCTTAGATTACTTAAACCTAGAGCGCAAAGCAGAAAGCTTATCTGGTGGGGAAGCCCAAAGGATACGTTTGGCCAGCCAGATTGGCGCTGGTCTAGTGGGCGTCATGTATATTCTGGATGAACCCTCGATCGGCCTTCATCAAAGAGATAATGAGCGCTTGTTAAAAACCTTGTTTCATTTAAGGGATATAGGTAATACCGTTATCGTGGTGGAACATGATGAAGATGCTATTCGCTCAGCCGACTATGTTGTTGATATCGGCCCTGGTGCCGGTGCCCATGGCGGTCAGATTGTAGCTCAAGGCACTCCGAATCAAATTATGCAGGTTAAAGACTCTATTACCGGTCAGTATTTGTCTGGCAAGCAGTGCATTGAGGTCCCTAAAAAACGAGTCAGTTACAATCGACAAGCCAAGCTTGCGATAAAAGGCGCTACGGGCAACAATTTAAAAAATGTTGATATTGAAATTCCAGTTGGACTCATGACTTGCATTACCGGAGTGTCAGGCTCAGGCAAATCGACTTTAATCAATGATACGCTTTATCCTATCTGCGCGACTGAGCTAAATGGCGCCACGACACTAAGCCCTGCCCCCTATCAGGAAATTACGGGACTTGAGCATTTTGACAGCGTAGTGGACATCGACCAAAGCCCGATCGGCAGGACCCCAAGATCTAATCCTGCTACCTATACCGGTATATTTACCCCTATTAGAGAGTTGTTTTGCAACACTCCGGAAGCCAGATCTCGCGGCTATAAACCAGGGCGCTTTAGCTTTAACGTGAAAGGCGGACGCTGTGAAGCTTGCCAAGGTGATGGTGTGATTAAGGTTGAAATGCACTTTTTACCAGATGTCTATGTAGCCTGTGACGTTTGTAAAGGCCAACGTTATAACCGTGAAAGCCTAGACATTAAATTCAAAGGCAAAAACATCCATGAAGTTTTAGACATGACTGTTGAAGAGGCTTTACTGTTTTTTGAAAATGTACCGCATATCGCTAAAAAGCTAGAAACCTTAACCGAGGTTGGGCTTTCCTATATTCGTTTAGGTCAAAGAGCCACCACTTTATCTGGCGGTGAAGCTCAAAGGGTTAAGCTCTCAAAAGAGCTTTCTAAGCGCTCTACCGGCCAAACTCTGTATATTTTAGATGAACCTACCACAGGTTTGCATTTCCACGATGTAAAACAGCTATTAGCTGTATTGCACAGACTAAGAGATCAGGGCAATACCATAGTCATTATCGAGCATAATCTAGATGTAATTAAAACCGCTGACTGGCTTATCGATTTAGGACCAGAGGGAGGAGACAAAGGTGGCACCATCATCACTTCCGGTACGCCCGAACAGGTCGCCAAACACCCAACCTCATATACGGGTCAGTTCTTAAAGCCGATGCTGAAATAAATCTGCCCCCCTCCTTTTTCAAAGGAGGGGGCTTCTTTTCCCTTATGCGTCTGCGCTCGCCTAGCTTCTTATCAAAAGGCCATTGCAATCAGCGCAGACTTGAAACAAAAAAGCCCGAACTAGTCGGGCTTTTTTATTGCTAATTGCTTAGTTAAGCTGCGGATTCATCCTGAGCGGGACGATCAACAAGCTCAACAAATGCCATAGGAGCTGCATCTCCATCACGGAAACCGCATTTTAAAATGCGCAGGTATCCGCCTGGACGTTGCTTGTAGCGTGGGCCGATTTCTTCAAACAGCTTGCTTACTGCCGCTTTGTTGCCAAGGCGAGCAAAAGCCAAGCGGCGATTAGCCACGGAGTCTTCTTTAGCCAAGGTAATTAATGGCTCAGCCATTCTTCTTAATTCTTTTGCTTTAGGCAAAGTTGTTTTAATCAACTCATGTTCAAACAAAGATGAAGACATGTTGCGGAACATCGCATTGCGATGGCTGCTGGTTCGAGAAAATTTGCGACCGCTCAAGTTATGACGCATGATCTATATTCCTTCTATAACAAAGTTATTCTTGTGGCGGCCAGTTTTCTAAACGCATGCCAAGTGCTAATCCACGCTCAGCCAATACGCTTTTGATTTCTGACAGCGATTTTTTACCCAAATTAGGGGTTTTTAATAGTTCTGTTTCGGTCCTTTGTACCAAATCAACGATGTAGTAAATATCTTCTGCTTTTAAGCAGTTAGCTGAACGAACGGTCAACTCAAGATCATCTACTGGGCGAAATAAAATAGGATCGAAGTTTTGCTTATCTGATTTTTGATCAGATAGGCTTGGCGCTTTTAAGTCGACAAATACTGCAATTTGCTCATGCAACAAAGTTGCCGCACGGCGAATAGCTTGTTCTGGCTCAATAGTGCCGTTAGTTTCAATTTCAAGAACTAATTTATCCAAGTCGGTACGTTGTTCTACCCTTGCACTTTCAACGGCATAGGTTACTTTACGCACTGGGCTAAATGATGCATCCAAAGACATTAAGCCAATTGCTTTAGCTTCTTCAGCAGCAGTAAACAAGTTAGCAGGCACATAGCCACGTCCACGTTTTACCTGCATGGTCATTTTTAAAGAACCATTATGGGTTAAATTGGCAATTACATGACCTTGCTCAATAATTTTCACATGTGGCTCAAGTTGAATGTCAGCAGCTGTCACAGCGCCTTCGCCTTTTTTATTCAGGGTCAAAGTCGCTTCGTCATAACCTTCATCCATGCTAATTGCTAAACCTTTCAGGTTTAATAACACTTCTACTACATCTTCTTTAACGCCGTCAATTGAGGAATACTCATGCAGTACGCCATCAATTTGGACTTCGGTAACAGCACAACCAGTCATAGAAGACAGCAAAATACGTCTTAATGAATTCCCTAAGGTGTGACCAAAACCTCTTTCAAGAGGCTCAAGCACCACACGGGAGCGGTTTTTGGTAACAGATTTAACATCCACTATGCGGGGTTTTAATAGTTCATCAGCATTGCTAATCATTTCTACAGGCTCCTCGGCAACACTTAATTATTTAGAATATAATTCAACGATAAGCTGCTCATTGATTTCAGCAGGGAGCTCAGCGCGTTCTGGAATAGCTTTAAAAGTCGCTTCCATTTTCTTTTCATCAAAGTCGATCCACTCAGCTTGAGGCTTTTGTTTTGACAACTCAATAGCACCCAAAATACGGCCTTGTGATTTAGATTTTTCTCTTACTGCAATAGTATCGCCTACTGCTAATAAGTATGAAGGAATGTTGATCGCTTTACCGTTAACCATAATAGCTTTATGGCTTACTAACTGTCTTGCTTCGGCACGGGTAGCTGCTAAGCCCATGCGGAACACCACGTTATCTAAACGACGCTCAAGAATGCTCAAAAGGTTGTAACCTGTTGAACCCTTACGTCTTGCTGCTTCAACGTAGTATTTTCTAAATTGCTTTTCCAATACGCCATAGATACGTTTTACTTTTTGCTTTTCACGCAATTGTACACCGTAGTCTGAAAGACGGCCGCGTCTTGCTCCATGTTGACCAGGAGCTGTGTTAATATTGCACTTGCTTTCTAAAGCTTTAACGCCACTTTTTAAGCCTAGATCAGTGCCTTCGCGTCTTGAAAGTTTACATTTTGGTCCAATATATCTTGCCATGAATTATTCCACCCTATTGCTATACACGACGTTTTTTAGGAGGCCGACAACCATTGTGTGGCAGCGGTGTGACGTCAGTAATACTTGTGATTTTGAAACCCTTTGCATTTAATGCACGAACTGCAGATTCACGACCAGGTCCTGGTCCTTTAATAAAGATTTCAAGGTTTTTTAAACCGTATTCAGCTGCTCTTTCAGCCGCAGTTTCAGCAGCGACCTGAGCTGCAAATGGAGTACTTTTACGTGACCCACGGAAACCTGAACCACCTGAGGTAGCCCAAGACAAAAGATTGCCTTGACGGTCGGTAATTGACACGATGGTATTGTTGAATGAAGCATGGATAAAAGCCATACCATCGGCTACCATACGTTTTACTTTTTTGCCTACTTTTTTAGCGGTAGTGCTAGCTGGAGTTGTTGCCATATTCTCTCTTTCCTATCAATCATTAACCACGAATTGGCTTGCGTGGGCCTTTACGGGTACGCGCGTTTGTTTTGGTGCGTTGGCCACGTACTGGCAATCCTTTACGATGGCGAAGGCCACGATAAGTACCTAAATCTGTTAGGCGCTTAATATTCATGGAGACTTCACGGCGTAGATCACCTTCCACTTTGTATTTAGCAACACCGGCACGAAGCAACTCAAGTTCAGCTTCTGTTAAATCGCTGATTTTTCTTGTTGGTTGAACGCCAGCTTCCTGGCAAATTTTTTGTGCACGTGTGCGCCCAATACCATAAATTGCGGTTAGCGCAATTTCAGTGTGTTTCTGAACTGGTATATTGATCCCAGCTATACGAGCCATTCATTTACTCCCATTAATATTTCTAATTTCCACTTAAATCTGCTGAACTTAAAGGCGCATTAGGATACCGCGTCCCATCGCAAAATGCAAGCGATTCTCAGCCTTGTCTTTGTTTATGTTTTGCATCTGCGCAAATTACGCGTACCACCCCTTTACGGCGGATAATTTTGCATTTACGACAAATACGTTTTACTGATGCTCTTACTTTCATCTTTTTTTAACCTCTATTTCAATTCCAGCGGTCCCCGCTGGCTTTTCGCGATGGGGTTTACAAAGGAGAGAATCGCGATATCTCTTCCTATGTCGCCGGTCCTAAATTCACTTCAGGCTGGCGCCTAAATCTCGGAAAGCGACGGGCAATTTTAATAAAAATTGCTGTCTCTTACCTTAACATTCCAGTATTAAACCCTTGGCCTTTTAGGTTTGCCTTTTTCAAGAGCGAGTCATATCGGCTCGACATGATATGAGACTGTACCTGCGCCATAAAGTCCATAATAACCACTACTACGATCAACAATGAAGTACCGCCAAAATAGAAAGGCACGTTCCAAGCAATCATTAAAAACATCGGTAACAATGAAACAGCGGTAATATAAACGGCTCCAATCAAGGTTAATCGAGACATCACTCCGTCTATATATTTAGCAGTTTGGTCCCCTGGTCTTACCCCTGGGATAAATGCTCCGGATTTCTTTAAATTGTCAGCTGTATCTCTTGGATTAAACACCAAGGCTGTATAAAAGAAGCAAAAGAATACCACAGCAATAGCAAATACAATTAAATAGAGCGGCTGTCCAGGTGCTAAAACCAAACCGATCTCAGATAACCATTGCATGCCTTTACTCGCACCAAACCACTGACTTAAAGTGGATGGAAACAGCAAAATACTTGAAGCAAAAATAGGCGGAATCACTCCCGACATATTTATCTTTAACGGCAAATGACTGGTTTGAGCCGCATATAGCTTATTGCCCTGCTGGCGCTTCGCATAGTTAACAGTAATCCTACGCTGCGCTCTTTCCATAAACACCACAAAAGTGGTGACTGCCAAAATAATAGCTAACACACATAATAAGGCGATTAGGCTTAAGTTGCCGTCACGCGCCTGCTCTAAAGTGTGCATTAAAGCGGTAGGGATACCAGAAGCAATGCTTGCAAAAATAAGTATCGAAATACCGTTGCCCACCCCTCTTTCGGTCATTTGCTCGCCTAACCACATTAAGAACATTGTTCCCGTGGTTAATGTAAGGGTAGAGGTCAGATAAAACAAAAATGATGGATAGTAGACCAAGCCTTGACTCACAATATACTTAGTCATGCCTAATGCCTGGAATAAAGCTAATAATAATGTGCCGTAGCGAGTGTACTGAATAATCTTACGCTGACCGCCCGCTCCTTCCTTTCTTAACTCAGCCAATTTCGGTGAAATGGCCGTTAATAATTGCACAATAATGGAAGCGGAAATATAAGGCATAATCCCCAAGGCAAACACAGTTAGCCTTGATAAAGCCCCACCAGAAAACATGTTAAACAAACCAAACACTGTGTTTTCTTGTGAATGGAAAAAGTTAGCCAGTTTAACCGGATCAATTCCAGGCACAGGGATATATGCCCCAAGACGATATACTAACACGCCTATCAGCACAAAAAACAAGCGGCGTCTTAATTCAATCAATCCGCCGCTTTTGCTATCCCCAAAATCTGACTTTGCCATCTATTCCTCAACCTTACCGCCGGCAGCCTCAATTGCTTTCTTGGCACCTTTAGTAACGCGAATACCTTTCAAAGTAACCGCTTTTTCAATTGTACCCGCCAAAATAACTTTAGCTGACTGAGTGGTATTACGAACCACGCCTTCTGCTTTCAGCGTATTCAAATCGATAGTATTAGCTTCTAATTTATTTAATTGGTCCAAGCGCAGCTCTACTCTGTGCAAAGCTTGTTGGGAAACAAAGCCGAACTTAGGCAAACGACGTTGCATTGGCATTTGTCCGCCTTCAAAGCCGACTTTATGATATCCACCTGCACGAGCGTGCTGACCTTTATGTCCACGTCCGCAAGTCTTACCAATACCAGAGCCAATTCCGCGTCCAACGCGGACTGCAACGGTTTTAGAACCTGGAGTTGGAGCTAATGTATTAAGACGCATTTTTTTATCCTTCAACTTTTAACATATATGCGATTTTGTTGATCATTCCACGCACGCATGGATTGTCCTCAACTGATACAGTTTGGTTTAATCTTTTCAAACCCAAACCTGCTGCACAGTCTTTATGGGCTTTTAAGCGACCATGAATGCTGCGAGTCAAAGTTAATTTAATCTGTTTTTTCGCCATGATTTTATTCCAACACTTCTTTTATTGATTTGTTACGTTTAGCCGCTACTCTGTCTGGAGAATGCATACTGCGTAATCCACCAATGGTTGCACGTACTACGTTAACTGGATTGGTTGAACCGTATGTTTTTGCCAATACGTTATGTACGCCTAACACTTCAAATACCGCACGCATTGCACCACCCGCGATGATACCGGTACCATCAGAAGCAGGCTGCATAAATACTTTGGATGCGCCAAATTTAAATGAAATCGGATACCACAAAGTATGGTTATTTAAGTTAACTGTAACCATATTTTTACGAGCAGATTCCATGGCTTTTTGGATAGCATTTGGCACTTCACGTGCTTTACCACGGCCAATGCCGATTCTTCCGTTACCGTCGCCTACTACGACCAATGCTGAAAAGCTCATAATTCTACCGCCTTTCACGGTCTTAGCATTACGGTTTACTGCGACCAGCTTTTCAACCATTCCATCTGATCTTTGTGATTCTGTT
>JARDZR010000125.1 GCA_029240715.1 Gammaproteobacteria bacterium | reverse complement strand
CTTTTGATAATACTGCTCATACAAATCGAATCGCTCTGACTGACAATAAGGCCCATAAGCCCCTCCTACTTCCACCCCTTCTTGCCAGGCTAAGCCCAACCACTTCAAATCTTTTTCAAGCTCGGCTTGAAATTCCTTTTGCGAACGGGCCAGATCAGTATCTTCAATTCTTAATAGAAATACGCCATTTTGATGCCAGGCAAGTAATGCGCTAAATAATGCGGTTCTAGCATTACCGATAGTCATAAGCCCTGTTGGGCTGGGTGCAAATCTTGATTTCATTCATTTAAGCCTTATCTATTTCATAATTCTAGTTATAATAAAGAAAATTCGACCTGGAAGCCAAATAAAATATGAAGCAAGCTTTTTCCCTTATTATTTCAGACCTGCATTTAAGCGAATCACATCATGATAGCAGCCGCTTGTTTTTTAGGTTTTTGGAAGAAAAAGCCTATTCTGCCGAGGCTTTATATATTTTGGGCGATTTTTTTGAATTTTGGATTGGAGATGATGACCTATCTCCTTTTCACAAAAATATTATAGAGGCTTTAGCCAAGTTGTCTCAAAGCGGGGTAAAGTTGTTTTTCATGCACGGCAACCGTGATTTTCTATTAGGCAAAAAATTTGCCAAAATGGCCGGCGCTACTATTTTAAATGACCCTGCGGTAATTGAGTTTTATGGCAGAAAAGTTTTACTGACTCACGGAGATCAGCTTTGCACCGATGATATTCGCTACCAAAAGTACCGCAAAATAGTGAATCGAAAGTGGGTCCAAAAACTGTTTTTATTACTGCCGCTGTCTCGAAGAAGGGCCTTGGCCTTAAAAATCCATCACAGCAATCCCCACAGAAAACCAGGACAATATCGCCCTGAAATTGCTGATGTCACCGCTAATGCCGTACAGAACGCTTTTGAAAAGCATCAAGTCAATGACTTGATTCATGGCCACACTCATCGCTTAGCCATCCATGATTACCCTCTTAACAAAAAACGATATGTATTGGGAGACTGGCATGAGCATGGCAGCTATATTGAACTTTCCAAACAAGCTATAATGCTGCATAGTTTTAGTTAATGCTGACAATCGAGGTAAACATGAATCATAGCCCTGAATTTATTAAGCTGACCGAAGATGCTAAAAGCCGAATTAAGGAAATCAGCGTTGATGAAGTCAAACAAAAACTCAACAGCCATGAGCCTATTTGCTTGCTAGATGTTCGTGAAACCGCTGAATTCCAAGCGGGTAAGCTGCCCACAGCCAAACATTTAAGCAAAGGCATGATTGAAATTCATATTCATAACTTTGCCAAAAAAGACCAGCCTATTATTTTGTATTGCGGGGGCGGAAATCGCTCTGCATTAGCCGCTGACAATTTGCAAAAAATGGGATACAGCAATGTGCTGTCTATGGCAGGCGGATTTAAGGCTTGGCTTGCTGCACAATTCCCGGTAGAGAAAGCTTAATCGCTTAAATTGCCACCCACTTTATTGCTGGCCGCTTTATTGACAGCTTGAGCTTTATCTTGAACCTGCTCTTTTGCGGCAGCTTTGTGCTGAGCCACTTTAGATTGAACGTCTTGCGGTGCCATGTTTTCTACCCAAGCAGCTATGTCCATAAAATAAGGAACTAGCTTAGACTCTTTCCAAATATCCCCTTGCCCAAACGAGCTTAAGCTCATTAGAAATACTGCAATGGTCACCACAAAAACCCCTCGAAATAAGCCAAACACCCCGCCCATAATTCGGTCAGTAGTCGATAGGCCAGTAAAATTGATAATCGCCTCTATAATCATTTTAAATAACAGGCCTACTATTAATACCGATATAAATAAAACCGCATAGGCTAACATCAATTGAGTTTGTGGATCAGAAGACACTTTAGTAAATTTATCAGACAGCATAGGGCCATAATGAATAGAAATAACGATAGCGGCCAGCCAAGCCAATACTGAAACAATGCTACGGAAAAACCCTTTGATAAATCCCACAATAATCGAAAATGCAAATATAAGAATAATCGCAAGATCAATCCAGTTAATATCCAAACCTGACATAATTTCCTCCTGCTAGCTCATTACTTGATAGGAAACAATTGTTCCTGGCGTATCCAATAACTCTAGCACAATCTTTTGTTGTTTGAGTAAATTGTCTTTATCAAGTTCAGGCCCTACCAATACCACCGTTTGATTGGCTTGATTTTGCCAATAAGCAGGCAGTCCTCCTTTACGCAAAATAGCCGCTTGCGCTGGAGCGGAAGTTGGAGTAGAAGGAATGCTGATTTGCCAAGCAGACCCGGCAGAGTTGTCGCTTGATTCAGCGTTTGCAGCATTAATTGCTGTCTGCTTGGTACTGGGCACAGCAGGAGCTTGAGGCTCATCCGGCAAAAAACCAGCATAGGCCTGTCCAATCAGCATAATCAATAAGCTAGCAATTAAGAGTTTTCGCATGTTATCCCCTGTACTATAGGCAATATCGCTGCCACCACGTAAAATGATCCAAATACCACTATTCTATCCTTAGCTGTTGCTTTGCTAAGCGCGGACTGATAAGCCTGTTCTAAACTGGCATAATAAGCATGATCACATCCCGCCAAGCTTTCTGTCAATTGCAGTCTATCAGCAGCTCTTGCTGTATTAATCACTGAGATATACCAATAATCGATCACATCAAGCATAGGCTTAAGCATGGCTTCGATATCTTTATCAGCTAATGCCGAAAACACGGCATAGGTTTTTCCCTGCAAAGATTGGGCTTTTAAATTTTCTGCCAACAGCCCTGCCGACTGAGGATTATGGGCCACATCCAAAATCACAGGACAGTGTTTTTGAAAAACCTGAAACCTCCCGGGCACAAAAACATGAGCTAAAGCATCATCAAT
>JARDZR010000027.1 GCA_029240715.1 Gammaproteobacteria bacterium | reverse complement strand
CTAGAATTGTTAATAACATATCGATAAGTTCTGCTGATTGCAGAAAACCTGGCATGAAAGGACTCTGGCACGACTTTAGCCCATTGCACTCTGATATCTTGCGGCAATAATGTATTGACCCCAAAAGTCCAGGCTAACTCCCCTCTATCTACTTCGGCATCAAAATGCACCACCTGGCCAACAGCATGGACTCCGGCATCTGTTCTACCTGCAGCCACAACTTCAATAGGCCTGTCAGCAATACGAGACAAAGCCTGCTCTAGGCTTCCTTGAACGGTGCTTAAACCAGCCTGCTTTTGCCAACCATGATAACGGGTGCCAAGATATTCAATCCCTAATGCAATTCGCATTTCATTTCCTTTGTTGCTAGGTACAAAATAATAATGTTCTAAGCTGCTTGCCGCAATAGTTACTTCCATCTAAAAAACGAGTATAATTGTTGAAGATCTGAGCAAAGAGGCTGATATGTCGGACAAATATGTTTCTCAGCGCAACTTAGTATTCAGTATGCGCCAAGATGGCAAAAAGACTGGCGGAGGCAATATTGCCTTTTATTTAGAAGGCAGCGCGCTTTGCAAACTTGCCGAATTAATCAAATACGGCGACATTAATATTTCTAAGACTGCTGATGGTTTTTTTATTAAAGTGGGCGACTTTCCTGCCATTAGCATAGTGGTTGATTTCCATAAAACACAGATCATGATGGGCAATATTTCAACTATGGCGCCTGGCGCAGCAGAGTTATTAGCTAAAATTGCTGATTTGTTTTTTTATGATCGCAAGCAAAGATTTAAGATGCAGGGTTATGACGCTCCCTCTGAAAAACAAATGTGGGAAGCTGCTACCAAACTTCAAATTGAAGTTGAAGCTGCTAATAATGAGCAAAGACAACAGTTTTCAGAGTGGGCTAAACAATATGGACAGCAACAGATGCATAAATCCAAGGCCCTGTTTCAATCTAACCAACCAGATGCCGATGCAAACGATGCGCCTGATAAGAAGATCTAACTTGCCGCTATAATTGGGTTTGCTTTGCGACTTGATTGCATATCAGAAGAAAGCACCTCTCTAACCACACCCAATATACCCACAATTTGTTTGCTTTGACTGTAAATGGGGTATAACTTGGCTTTGAAAAACCTTTCAGTGGTGTCGGGCAAGGAAACTTTGCACTCAGCCATGCTGATGCAATTATGGCTTACGACTTCTTCATCCGCCAATTGAAATACATGGGAAGCTTCACGGCTCCAAGCTAAGTCATTATCTGACTTCCCTTCAATGGCTATATGTTCTTGAAATCCAAATAAACTCGCATATTTCGGGGTGCACCATAAATAAACAGATCGAGGTGATTTTAAAAAGCTTAAACGACTGATATGCAGCATAATATCATTGATTTCAGCCGGATCAGAAATCTGTAAAACCTCAGAAAGCTTTTCGCTGCACCAACTGTAATTAGCATATACGCCTTTTACATTGATGGTCTCACAGATCTCTTTTAAAGTATTTAAAATATCGCTATCCATATGCTCTCCCTCTCCATCTGATTTAAGCATATATCTGTGATCATTCAACCTGAATTTAAACTAATTAAAAAAATATTATATATAATTCCAATAAAATAGGTAGAAATAAAGCAAAAATAGATAAATTGTATATATAAATCAATATATTATGTCCGGGCCATGCAAAATGGCTTCTGCTCTAACAGGATAAAACATGCAATTTTCCAGCAAAGCCTTTTTAATTTTCACCTCATTTTATGATAGTATCTGGAACTTGGTTTTTTATAAAAAGAGAACGTTATGCTTGACCCCAAACTACTAAGAAGCAATCTCAGCCAAATTGCTGAACAGCTTAAAACCCGCGGCTATAATTTAAATACAGAAGAACTTGAATCCCTAGAACAAGAACGCAAACTTATTCAAACCAAAACTCAAGAACTTCAAGCTCAAAGAAACCAACAAGCTAAATTGGTCGGCCAAGCTAAAGCTTCAGGCAAAGATATCAGCAGCTTGCTGCAAGAAGGCGATAAATTAGGTCAAGAATTAAAACAGGCCGAAGCTGAACTTGAAGTCATCCAAAATAAGCTTCAAAACATTATGCTTAGCATTCCTAATATTCCAGATGTCAGCGTGCCTGTTGGCAAAGACGAAAAAGATAATGTAGAAGTAAGGCGCTGGGGTAAGCCTACCGCTTTTGATTTTAGCCCAAAAGACCATGTCAGCTTGGGCGAACAGCTTTGCATGATGGACTTTGAAACTGCAGTAAAAATTTCCGGCAGCCGATTTGTTATTCTAAGAGAACAGCTTGCTCGCCTGCACCGGGCTTTGATCCAATTTATGCTGAATTTGCATATTGAAGAACATGCTTATGAAGAAACTTATGTACCTTATCTAGTTAAATCTGCTTCCTATTTTGGCACAGGCCAACTTCCCAAATTTGCAGAGGACATATTCAGCATTAAAGGAGACTTTGACCTAAATCTTATCTCAACCTCCGAAGTGCCTTTAACCAATATGGCTAAAGATGTGATTTTTGAAGCCAATGAATTACCTAAACAGTATACAGCCCATAGCCCTTGCTTTAGAAGCGAAGCCGGTTCTTATGGAAGAGATACCCGCGGCATGATTAGAATGCACCAATTTGAAAAAGTTGAGCTGGTACATTTTAGCAAACCTGAAGATTCATTTGCCGCATTAGAGCGCATGACAGCCCATGCTGAAACCGTATTGCAAAAACTTGAACTACCCTATCGCGTGCTAAATCTTTGCACAGGAGATATGGGGTTCTCGGCGGCCAAAACCTATGACCTGGAAGTATGGTTGCCCAGCCAAAACACATATCGCGAGATTTCATCCTGCAGTAACTGCACTGACTTTCAAGCCAGAAGATTGCAAGCCCGCTATCGCAATTCAAACAGCGGCAAGCCAGAGTTGATCCACACTCTTAACGGCTCAGGAGTCGCAGCAGGAAGAGCTTTGGTGGCGGTCCTTGAAAACTATCAAGACCAAGATGGTAATATCAGAGTACCAACCGTATTGCAGCCTTATATGGGCGGTATAAGCATAATTAAAAAGGGGTAAACAAATGGGATTTTTAAAAGGTAAACGCGCTTTAATTACAGGTCTGATGAGTGATCGCTCGATAGCCTACGGTATTGCCGAAGCCATGCACCGGGAAGGCTGTGAACTGGCCTTTACCTATGTTAACGAAAAAATGAAAGAAAGAGTCACTAAGCTGGCTGATAATTTTAATCCCAAAGCTATTTTACCCTGCGATGTAGCATCTGATCAGGACATCGAAGCAGTATTTACTGAGCTTGCTAAAGTTTGGGATGGTTTGGACATTATTATCCACGCGGTGGCTTTTGCCCCTGCCGACCAACTGGAAGGTGATTTCATTAACAACGTCAACCGTGAAGGCTTTAGGATTGCCCATGATATCAGCGCTTACAGCTTGTGTGCTTTAGCTAAAGCAGGACGCCCAATGATGCAGGGCAGAAACGGCTCCATTACCGCTCTCACATACTTAGGCGCAGAGCGTGCTGTATCAAATTACAATACCATGGGACTTGCCAAAGCCAGCCTTGAAGCTGCTATCCGCTATGCCGCCCAAAGCCTGGGCTCCGAGGGCATTAGAGTAAATGGAATTTCTGCAGGCCCCATCAGGACCTTAGCTGCCTCAGGTATTAAGGGCTTTCGCAAAATGCTTGATCATGTCGCTCAGGTTTCCCCTCTAAAGCGTAATGTCACAATTGAAGAAGTAGGAAATATTGCGGCATTTTTATCTTCAGACCTAGCTTCTGCCGTAACAGGCGAAATAGTACATGTAGACTGCGGCTTTAGCACCGTGGGTGTTCCTTCACTTTCAGAAGACTAAGCCTTGCCTTGTCATATTTTCATATCTGCCAGCACCAATCCTTGGTTTAATTTAGCCACCGAGGATTGGATCTTTCGCCATCTTAAAGCAGAACAACAAGTGCTTATGCTGTATCGCAACAGCCCTTCAGTTGTAATAGGTCGAGCTCAAAATCCTTGGATTGAATGCCATCTTGAGAATATGCAAAAGCATAAAGTGGGCTTAGTCCGGCGCCAAAGTGGCGGAGGCACCGTGTTCCATGATTTAGGGAATTTAAACTTTAGCTTTTTCTCGCCCAAACAGGATTATGATAAAAAGCGCAATCTGGGCATTATCGCCAAAGCCATGCAATCTTTTGAACTTAACCCCATTATTTCAGAGCGCCATGATATTTTAATTCCCTATCAAAATGAGTCTTATAAAGTTTCAGGCAGTGCTTTTCGTGAAGGCAAAGACTTTGCCTTCCACCATGGCACTTTATTGCTCAAGGCCGATATTCCAGTTTTGCGGGACTGTTTAAGACCAAGAAATATCAATATTGAAGCGACTGGAGTAAAATCAGTTAGGGCCAAAGTCATGAATTTGTGCGAACTGAATTCCGCTATTGATTATGATGATATGAGCAAAGCTATTGTAAAAGCTTTTAATGAGCAATACCCGAATTCTCAGCTTAAGCAGAATGACAACATTGAACTGCTGGATGAAGTAAAGTTGAAAGATAGTCAAAGCTTAATGAACACTTTTAATCAATATCAAAACTGGGAATGGCTATTTGGCAGAACCCTGCCTTTTATTCATAAAATTCAAGAGATCAGCTTGCATATTAAAAAAGGCTTGATTGAACAAGTTGAAGGCCCTAAAGATTTAAAACAACTAGAAGGGCTCCCCTATCAAGCCAGTAGTATTGAATGCATTTCAGATATACGCCTGAAAAAAATGCTGCTGGATGAAATTCCTTAAATCCAGCCTAGCCCTCCTTTCATAAAGGAGAGGGTCACCAAGGATTGATAATATTTTCAATTTTTAAATTAGCCAAGGCGGCCGCAGGCCAAGTACCGGAGTTACCTAATAGAGTAATGAGGAAGCTTGGCCGAGAAACAACGCAGGATAAATTAAAAAGTGGAAATATTAGAGGTATTGCAAGGCCTCGCTGATTTTCTTAACCCCAATAATTTCCAAACCCGGAATCCCTCCTTTCACCACATTGGCGGCAGGCACTATAGCTCTTTTAAATCCATGCTTTACTGCCTCATATAGCCTTTCCTGCCCATTGGCAACCGGACGGATTTCACCAGAAAGCCCGACTTCGCCAAATGCAATTAAATCTTGAGGCAAAGTTTTGTTTTTAAAGCTCGAAAGCATTGCTAGGATCAAGGGTAGGTCAGCGCTGGTTTCCACCACCTTAATTCCGCCCACCACGTTAACAAAAACGTCCTGCCCTCCTAAAAATACGCCGGCATGACGATGCAGTACTGCTAATAATAAATTCAAACGGTATTGGTCATAGCCCACCGCTAAACGTCTTGGTTGGCCAAACTGGTTTTCATCTACCAAAGCTTGTAACTCTACCAATAAAGGCCGGCTTCCTTCCCAAACAATCATCACCACACTTCCCGGCGCAGCTTCTTCACTGCGACTTAAAAATATAGCCGATGGGTTTTTCACCTCGCGCATGCCTTTGTCAGTCATGGCAAATACGCCAAGCTCATTGACTGCACCAAAGCGGTTTTTGACTGCTCTCATCACTCTAAAGCGGTTATCACTTCCTTCAAGATAGACCACTGCATCGACTATATGCTCTAAAACTCTTGGGCCTGCCACTTCTCCGGTTTTGGTGACATGACCTACCAATAACACAGCCGTGTGGGTTTCTTTAGCATATCGGGTAAGTCTTGCTGCACTTTCTCTTACTTGAGAAACACCCCCTGCTGCCGAAGTTAAATCCTGCAAATACATGGTTTGGATAGAGTCAATGACCATAACCTTAGGCTTGGCCTGTTCAGCCAAGTTACAAATCGTTTCGACTTCAGTTGCGGTAAGAAGCTCAAGCTTGTCGCAAGGCAAATCCATTCTTTGTGCCCGCATCGCCACTTGTTCAGCTGATTCTTCTCCCGTCACATAAAGAGCTGTTAAGCTTTGACTCAAATAACACATTACTTGCAAAAGAATAGAGGACTTGCCTACCCCGGGATCTCCTCCAATTAAAATAACAGAGCCTGGAACTAATCCCCCGCCTAACACCCTATCAAACTCTTCCATTCCGGTATGGATCCTAGGAATTTCAGACAGCTTAATATCTTTAATATGTTGGATTTTGGCAGTTTGAGTTCCAGCATAACCTGAAGCTGATTTCTTTTTATCGCCAGAAACCTTAAATTCAGACATGGTGTTCCAAGCCCCGCATTCCGGGCATTGGCCTGACCATTTAGGCGCATCTGAACCGCACTCATTACAGACATAGACAGTTTTTGTTTTAGCCATTTTTACTCTTCATTCACGAATGTTATTTATTCAGCAAAGTCTATTGTATACTTTAATTAGAATAATGGAGATAGGTAGTATGGATGCTGTTTCATTTATTAAAGAGCTGCGAGCCCTAAAAGTAAAGAAAGCTGAAGTTTTCATTATGCGGGCAATTGATCTTATTAGATCACTTGAAAAATTGCATTTGGAAGACTTTAAAAAACTTACAGCACGACCTGAGAAAGCCTTTTCCTATTTTGAGAACAATAAGATTGCATTGACTACCACATTAAGCCTCACCTATCATATTTTTAGGAAATATCTTGCACTACAGGATAAAAGCCTAGATAAAACTGACGCTTTATATGCCTGCTTTCTTATCGCTGTGAATATCATTTATTCGGATATGGAAAGCGCAAATGAACATGAAAACAAAGTTTATAGCCCAGCTAGACTATGCAATCTAAACTACGCCTTAATGCTAGGTTTCACACAGGAAGAAATCATAAAACTTAATGCAGATGAAGAAAAACTTGTTATTGCGCTTCATGGTGATTTCGGCCTATTTACATGGCGAGATAAACACTGGCCAATCGAAAGAATAGTTGAACCTCAAGTTATACTGACAGATGAACTGGCCAGGTCTCGTGAAGATGCAATTAAAAATTTTCGCAAAACTTTTGATTTATCAATACTTGCAGGGGCCCATCAAAAATTAGCAAAAAAAATAATCCCTCTACTTAGCCTCATTAATCAGCTCAAAACTACTAATCAGCCTCGTAAAGCCAATGAACTTAATAAGCTTATTACGAATTTTATGAATCAATCCAATCACTATCTTGCAAGCCAGCAAACAAGAGTAAAAGAAGGCCAAGAAATTGACCTGGAAGCTTTTGAAGCATTTCAGCCAGTGCAAACCGCATTTTTTGCTCAAGCAAAAGCTATTCTTGAAAAACCTGAGCCAGAAATAAGACCAATACACCTGGGTACCGCCAGAGCTTTTTAAATTATTTAACCACTCTCGCTATTCGACTGGATAAATTGGAAAGCAAAGCATAAGCTGAAGTTTGCAGCTTATTTGCTATATCTTCTATCGGCAAGCCCTCTCCCCATAATGTCACTTCGTCATGCAGCTTTACATCCGCAATGTCGGTAACATCGATAGTTAAATAATCCATAGAAGTTCTGCCTGAAACAGGCACTATCTTGCCATGAATCAACGCTTGTAAATTGTTTGCTTTACGCGGATAACCATCACCATAACCTATCGCTAATACCGCAATCTTACTATGGCGAGTAGCTTTCCACTCCGCGCCATAACCTACCGTATCTCCAGGCTTTAACTCCATCAGCCTAATAACAAGGGTTTTTAAAGTCATCACTGGCAAAATGCCATGATCTTCAGCCCGGCCATTCGCTAAAGGCGAAACCCCGTATAACATCATGCCTGGTCTTACAAAATCATAGTTCCAATTGGGATATCGCAAAATTGCTGAAGAATTAGAAACCGACAAGGGCAATGGGTGATTTGCAGTAATTTTTTCAAAAGCCTGCATCTGTTTTTCTGACATAGTAGGATCATCTAAGTCAGCACATGCAAAATGGGTCATTAAAGCCGCTACTTTTACATTAGGCATTTTTGAGACTTCTTGAATAGCAGTTTGCGCAAACTCTGGCGTAAACCCTAACCTATGCATGCCTGTCTCAAATTTTAGCCACACTCTAAGCGGCTTTTTAGCTTGTTTAAGCAGCTCAAGTTGAAATGGATCGTAGATAACGGAATCGATCTGATATTGCTCTAAAAGTTCCATCTCTTCTTGAGTCTGGAAGCCCGGCATCAATAAAATGGGAGTATTGATAGCATTGTTTCGTAAAGTCAGCGCTTCTTCTAAAGTGGCCACCCCAAAATAGTCCGCAGCTTCTAGAGCTTTAGCACATTGCAAAAAGCCATGACCATAAGCATTGGTTTTAACCATTGCGACAATTTTGCTTTGAGGGGCCAGCGCTTTTACTTGGGCCAAATTATGTTTTAAGGCCTTGCTATTAATTTCCGCCCAACTTCGCATTAGCCACCTATCTGTACTGGAGCAAAATTATCAAAACGGCAATATTGTCCCATAAAGGTTAACCTGACATCTCCAATGGGGCCGTTACGCTGTTTCCGAATCAAGATTTCAGCAGTACCTTTATCTGCGCTCTCTGGATGATAAACCTCATCCCGATATACAAACATAATGATATCCGCATCTTGCTCAATTGCGCCTGATTCCCTTAAATCAGACATCATCGGCCTTTTATCGTTACGCTCTTCACATTTACGGCTAAGCTGAGATAAAGCAATAATGGGAATATTCAATTCTTTGGCTACAGCTTTAATGCTTCTTGAGATTTCTGAAACTTCATTCACCCTGTTTTCTGCTCCGCCTGGAACCTGCATCAACTGCAGATAATCGATCACTATCATGCGCAAGCCATCATGTTCTCTGGCCAATCTTCTTGCCCTAGAACGCAGCTCAGTAGGGGATAAAGCGGGAGTATCATCGATATATAAATTCATTTGCTCAGAAATCATGGCAACAGTTGCAAATATCTTGGTCCAATCATGGTCTTTTAGCTGTCCGCTTCGCAAAGCAGATTGGTCGACCCGGCTTAATGAAGACAAAATCCTCATCATTAAGGCGTCTTTTGGCATCTCCATACTAAATACTAAAACAGGCTTAGGACTGTTCATTGCCACGTTTTCAGCTATGTTCATAGCAAAAGTAGTTTTACCCATCGAAGGCCGTCCTGCCACAATAATCATATCGGCAGGTTGCAAGCCTGAAGTTAATCTGTCCAAGTCTTTAAAATCACTGGCAATACCCGTGATACCGCCCTTGGTTGACATCAGCTCATCCAGTTTTTCTACTACTCCGGGCATAATACTTTTTACCGGTTCCGGTCCTGAGTCTTTAGCGCCATGTTCAGCGATGGCAAATACTTTGCGCTCAGCCTCATCTAAAACCTCATTGCTTGAGCGCCCGCCTGGTCGATAGACTGCTTCTGCTACCTCACCTGAAACTGTCAACAACTTACGAAATATGGATTTTTCTCGAACAATTTCAGCATAAGCCCCAATATTAGCTACGCTCGGAGTGTTTTTCGCCAGTTCGCCTAAATAAGCTAGTCCACCCACATTCTCTAATTCGCCTTCTGCTTCTAAAGCATCACATAAAGTAATCACATCAAACGGGGTATTGTTTTCCGCCAGCTTAGCAATGCATGAAAAAATAATGCGATGTTCTCTACGATAAAAATCGGTATGATTGACTTGCTCTGCTACCCTGTCCCACATTAAGTTATCGAGCATTAAGCCGCCGATCACAGATTGTTCAGCCTCAATAGAGTGAGGAGGTACTTTTAACTGTTCTAATTCGTCTGACGACCACTTGGGCGCCGCTTTACCCGTCATCATAAATCAAGGATTCCTATAATTGAAAAAAAAAGCCAAGTTCACTGTGTGAACCTGGCTTGTATTTTGGCACTGGATTATATAAACCGCAACTATTAAATCGCCCTTCGGCAAGCATAAGGCTGAGTGTTAATATACTCCTGCCCAATGCTGAGCCTGTAAAAACAACGGGCTAACTTATTCTGCGATAACCAATACTTTTAAAGTAACAGCTACATCGGTATGCAATCCCAAAGCAACTTCATATTCGCCGATCTGGCGCAAAGCACCTTGTGATAAACGAATTTCTTGCTTACCTACTACTACACCGCTTTGCGCGGTAATAGCTTCAGCCAAGTCACGAGTTCCGATTGAGCCGAATAATTTGCCGCCTTCACCTGCGCTAGCAGCAATGCTAACGGTGATGTTTTGCAGTTTTTCTGCTCTGGCTTGAGCTTCAGCCAATCTTTCGTTAGCCGCTCTTTCAAGTTCAGCACGATAAGATTCAAACTTAGCCAAGTTCTCTTTGTTAGCTGACATAGCTTTGCCTTGAGGTAACAAGAAGTTACGAGCGTAGCCAGGTTTAACTGAAACCACTTCACCCAAGCTTCCAACATTACGGATTTTTTCTTTTAAAATAACCTGCATGACATTCTCCTACTGGTGACGGTCGCAGTATGGCAATAAAGCCATATAGCGGGCACGTTTGATGGCAGAAGCCAATAATCTTTGGTATTTAGCGCTAGTCCCGGTGATACGGCTTGGCACAATTTTACCGCTTTCTGAAATGTAGTTTCTTAACATATTGATATCTTTGTAGTCGATCATTTCTGCGCCATCTTGTGAGAAGCGGCATACTTTACGACGACGGAAATTACTATTACCACGCATATTGATTCTCCTATCGAATATTAGTCAGAAAAATGATGATGCTCAGAACGCTCTCTTTCTTCTCTAGGCTTCAGCATAACTGAAGGAGAAGAGATTGCCGCTGGCACGCTCAAAATGACATTACGCAATACTGCATCGTTAAAACGAAATGCATCATGCAATTCTTTTAATGGCTCATTGCCACATTCGATATTCA
>JARDZR010000124.1 GCA_029240715.1 Gammaproteobacteria bacterium | reverse complement strand
TGCCGAACCAGAGATTCTAAATATTCTTTGCTTTTAATATAGGCTAAATTTTTTTCAAAGTTATCCGGGTTAAAGCTTTTAATATTGACTTCATTGTTCTGCAAAGCATGATCAACTGATAGCCTTTCCTGTTCAAGAAAACTCTGATCAGTGTTACCTGCTAACACTTGGCGAATTTTAGCGTTTCTCATGGCCGCTCCATACATAAGCATAATCGAGCTCATTGCGATGACAGGGATATTGAGTTCAGCGCATGAAGCTAAGGTATTACTATGAATAAGCTGATTTTTTTCTTGAATAAGATGTGGCTCGTGATTTTCAAGCAAACCTGCCAGATGAATGACGCAGGCGGGCTGATAACAGCGCAGCGCTTCTGTAAATTTTAATTTTTCTGCACTTAAATCTATTTTGTGGATAGCGTCATTAGGGATTTCTGTATCGATATGTTTTCTTTCAAGCCCATAACGATTGTAAGGGTCTTCTCCTATCTTATTATCAATTAAAATAAGCTTATACGATGACTTAAGCGTCTGATAGAGAATACGGCCAATTAGACCGTTTGCCCCGGCTATGACAAGTGTTTTTTTAATCCCCCACATAGTAGGCCATTCCTATTTAAGCACTGAAGATGAAAACACTTGAATTAAGATAAGTCCGGTGAGCAAAAAGCCACAGCCTAATAGAATGCCCCAATTAAATTGGACCTGTTTTAAAAACACATAAGCAAATATTAAGGTAAATAGAGGATAGGCTGATTCTACTAGCGCAGCCAAGCTGGCATTGCCAAAATTAATGCTTTTTAAAATAAGAACAGAAGCCAAAAAATAAAGCATAGCATAGGCAATAACTGTAAAAATAAGTTTTGGATGCTGTAAATTTAATTTGGCAAAAAGTGACTTGCCATGTCCTGTTATCAAAAAAAACAGACCAAGGCCAACAAATATAACCAATGAGCTTAACCATAATATATGTAAGGGACTTAAGCTTTTTAAGATATACTGACTGGCAACATAGGTTAATCCCCATAAGGCAGAAGCACTGATGGCAAGCCAAAACCAAGCTAGCATATTGCCTCCAAAATTAGAGTTATAGGGTTAACTTATCGAATATCTAAAGCTTAAGCAAGGCTGTTATTGTGTTATGACGGCTAGGCTTTAATGAGGGAGATAAATGAAAAAAATATTCATATTGGGCGTATTGGCTGCGGCTTCAATAGCTTATGCAGATATCAAGCAGCTCAATGCTCCATTAACTCAGACCCAGCTCATTAATGTTCAAGCCATTGCATCAAGTGAGCCTAGTTCTTATGCCACTGGAGAATGCTTTATGAGGTCGCTGTGGATACCCGATAAGCCAGCATGGGCAGCAATGGGTTATTGGTCCATGCAACTAGCAGATGGTACTTATTGCAGGACATTGGACATCGCCCCTTTGCTCCCACCATTCGTCACTAATGAAAAAGGTGAAGTAATAGAAAGTTACGGCATTATTGAGCTATGTAGTAATAATCCGGCAATGACAGGACGTTCTTCTGATGACGTTAATCTTGCAGGAAGCGCTATTCTTGAGGAAAGTATTGATCAGGGCAAGATTTGGACTGCAAAAAGGATTTATTATTCAGCTGTCCCCAATCGTTCTGATATTGTGCGCTTAGACAGGATTGAGAAAGTGCAGATTGCTAAAGTATGGCAATAAAAATTTCTCTATACCACTATCATGATGAGCTTGTTTGGGCAGCACTACAGGATTGAGTCATGATTTGACTGCTGGGTGATTGTCCAGCTGTATCCTGTTTGCCAGAAGCAATTTGCTGAGCATTTTGAGCAAGTGTTGCCAAATCGCTAGCTGAAAATGAGCAGTTCATATTAACCGTAATGGGCTGCATAGAGCTGGGTGCTCCAGGCGGCGGATTAAAAGTCCTTGAAATATTTACTAAACACTTATTTTCTTGGTTGAAGCCATAAATAGTATAGCTTATGACAGCGTGAGCAATGGCATTACCTATTGCTTGTATCGTTTGAGATGGGGCCTTTTGGTTTTGCGTGGTTTCTAATTCTGCTTGAAGCATGCTGATTTCAAAGGGATCAGGCAAATTAAAAGTATTGGGCGAGCAAGTGTCCAGGCTTGTTGCATAATTAGCCCAGCCACTATAATCAATATTAGAATTGCCATCGGCTATGATAATAGGGGCGGCAAAGCTCAAATGGGCCAAAAGGAAATTTACTGTAAAGCCTGCTATGAAAGTCCTGGTCAATTTTAACATGAGAAACTCCGATAATTTTGTCCCTATTATAGCCGGCTTTGCTTTGAATAAATTTTTATTTAACCAATTTTTTTGACGGGGGCTACGCTTACTTTTATTGTAGCTGCCTCCTTAAAAGGCAAAGGAGGGACGGCAACAGCAGGCACAGCAGGTTTGACTACAGGCTTTTCTGCATACACGGAATTCACAATACTCAAGTAGGAAGCAATGGCTGGGTGCATAGCATTAGAGTCAATTTCGCTTAGCAAATCGTCGACATCTCGGTTGATGGCATCACCTTTTGGAGCAATTGTAATGATTCTACCCGATTGATACTTATCTAATCCGAGTTGTTCATGCTTAAGCGAACTGGTGGTTAAATTCACCCAAATTCCGTTATTATAAAGGTCTTGGACCAGGGCTTTAAGTCTCGCGTTATCTAGGTTTGGCTGATGAGTGATATCAATGATGACTGATTTAAGCTGAGGGAATTGTGTTCTATCAAATTTGCCAATGCAGGCAATATCCATAAACACAACATTACTAACCTGTTTGTTAGGAGTGCTTAAGCCTTTGAAGTCATTAAAAAATGAATCGAGCTCATAATAGCTTTGCTCAAATACATAAACATTATTATCGCTGTAGTTTTTAGATTTTTCAGTGGGATAAACCTGCGCTCTCATCGCAAATATACTGGCGGTATTAGCTTGCTGACCGTTATCTGTAAAGTAACAGTTTATCTGGTCTTGCGGAATGTTTAGCTTGGAGCTGTTATAAGTCTGTTCAGTTAGCCTAAGCTCGGCCACAGGGTCCATTGTCTTAGCATTGGCTTTATTTCGCATCAGTTCCAAAGAATCCAGGCTGATTAAGTACTCTAAAATGTTTTCAATCAGTAGATTGGCTTTGGCATAAAGATGGCTGGCTTGATATTTTTCAATCTGGGCGATAAGGGCTAAGGCCTTGTCACAGTTATTGTAAAGTTTGGATAAACTGTGCCAATAACTATGCGCAAAATTAGCAATCATTTCCTTTTCGGACAAAGGTTCCAGCTTTGCAGTAAAGTCCAAAGCATATCTCAGCAAATTTTGTAAAATATAAAAAATAATACTGCTTTGAGAGTTTTCACTGCTATCGTCTTTGGCTTTAAGCACAGAGCTGTTTAAGGCCTCTGATTTTTTGGCTGTGATATCGCCTTTATTTTTAACAAATTGCTTCAAGTATTCAGTAAAAGCGGTATCAAGGCTTGAAGGATTTTGGGCAAGCTGATACTCAGCCTCAGACAATGCTTGCCATTTATGATGATCGGACCGCATGGCGGCTAAAAAGTAATTACCGGTTTTTTCCGTTATTTTGGTTTTATCTTTGCCTATGGGCTGCTCACATGTTTCAAAATATTCCTTTAATGCGGGATCTTGCCTGTTTCTAAAATCATATTTGGCCAATAGGGTGTCTAAGCCCTGTAAACTTTGCATCAGCACTTCGTTGTAAACAGCCGGTTCCAAGCCTAAAGAAAGACGGATTTGCATCGAGCCCACATCGGTAAGAGTGGAGCGCAAAAATCCAAAACTTTGCCGGCGCTCGGTTTGAATATATAGACCTTTTTGTTTAGCATAATAATTGATTAAGCCTCCAAAAAACCCGATCAAAGCATTGGTCACGCCTTCGCTGTAGTTTTTTGATTCATCTTTGCGCCAGGAAGGGTATAGCTCAATATATAGGCAGGAAGTGCCCTCAACTGTTTTAAGCGATAGGTTTTTTAAACCAAGTGCTTGGCTGCGTACAATCATTTGGCTGGCATTCGCACTGCGCTGAGCAAATGTTTTGCTATAGAGTGAGGCAGTATAAGAAAAGCTTATTTTGCTTAGCATATCTTTAAAGCGGCTATTAAGCTCATTTATCCTGGCAATAAGTTTGGGCTTTTCAAGTTTTTCAATCTTCTTGGGCAGGGCTTTAAACTCTAATGACTTTTTTGCCATCTTAGGCAGAGTTTTGGCTGAACT
>JARDZR010000123.1 GCA_029240715.1 Gammaproteobacteria bacterium | reverse complement strand
ATTAATGTTTTTTTGCCATGGCAAATCCTTGCGGCCATATTGATCAAACCAGTTTAGGACAGCTTGTTGAAATTCAAAAGAAAGCATAGTTTAGCCACCTTAAAAAACCAGCAGCTATTGTAGCTCGACACCGCTCTCTTTTTCTATGATTTCGCTGGCTGAAGAAGCAGCAGAAGGATTTGTCAGGCTTTTATTAAAGCTTAAAGCTGTCAGCTGATTTTCCTCATTTTCCTTTCTTGGCAGCTTAGCCGCAGATTGCCCTTTAGCTTCACCCGCTTTTCTTTTGGTTCCCACAGGCTCATCCATGTCTGAAAGCTCACTGAATACTGGATCATCGATAAAAATATCAATTCCAAATACATAACAATGTTTATGTTGATTGCTTTGTTTTACTTCAATCATAGGAAAGTATTCAGGCATGCGAACTTTAAAAAAGCTACTAAGCTCTAAGCCTGTAAAATCGTTATTGATAATTTCAAAATTCAGAAAAAGCTTTCTATTCAAAACAAAATAAACCATAAAGGCAATTTCACTTGCCATAAGATCTGCAGCGTCTATTAGGATGGAATGGGTCCTGTCGCCTTGCTTGCAAATCTCAAGAAGCTGTTTAAATTCTTCTATACTTTTCACTTGAATAGGCATCCTTGCCTCCTTCTAACTCAGTGAAAACAGTATATAAAACGCTTTGCTATAATTGAATTTATTTTTGGCATTAAAAAACCCGCACTAGGCGGGTTTTTTTAAACTGATTAAATTAAGCGTTTAGTGCTTTAATTCTTGCGCTCAAACGGCTCTTATGACGAGCTGCTTTATTTTTATGAATTAAGCCTTTATCAGCATAACGATCAACCACTTTTTGCATTGCGTTATATGCTTCTTGCGCTTGCTCTTTTTTGCCTGCGTCAATGGCCACTACCACTTTTTTAATAGTGGTGCGCATCATGGAACGCATGCTAGCATTGTGCTTGCGGTTCTTTTCGGACTGTATAATACGTTTTTTTGCAGATTTAATATTTGCCAAGGCTGCTTACTCCAATTAAATTCGCCAAGTTAAATTTTGACGTGCAATAATGCCTTTTAAAATAGGGCTTGTCAATATATTTCCAAGCCAAATTCCAAAAAAATCCCTGTCTAGCTTCCTTTAGTAAGAAAGGTTTTTTAAGTTAGCCAAGTAGTTTACACTATTTAAAATTGATTTAAGGAGCTGATATGGACTTGAACCACCCCTCTCTTGCTACATTTGACCCAGAACTTGCTAAAGCTATTGAAGCCGAAAACAAACGCCAGGAAGATCATATTGAATTGATTGCTTCTGAGAACTATGTCAGCAAAAGAGTTCTAGAAGCTCAGGGTTCACAACTTACCAATAAATATGCGGAAGGTTATCCGCATAAAAGATATTACGGCGGCTGCGAATTTGTTGATATTGCTGAAGAGCTGGCGATTGAACGGGCTAAAAAATTATTTGGTGCAGCTTATGCTAATGTGCAGCCTCATTCTGGCTCCCAAGCCAATGCTGCGGTTTATTTTGCCCTTTTACAGCCGGGCGATACCATTTTGGGCATGAGCTTAGCTGATGGCGGACATTTAACCCATGGCGCCAAGGTCAACTTTTCAGGAAAGCTATTTAATGCGATTCAATATGGGGTCAATCATCAGACGGGTTTAATTGACTATGCAGAGGTAGAAAGGCTGGCCATAGAGCATAAGCCTAAAATGATCGTGGCCGGTTTCTCTGCTTACTCAAAAATAGTGGACTGGCAAAAGTTTCGTGAGATTGCAGATAAAGTCGGGGCTTATTTATTTGTGGATATGGCGCATGTCGCAGGTCTTGTCGCTGCAGGCCTTTACCCTAACCCTATTAATGTAGCTGATGTGGTCACTACCACTACCCATAAAACTTTAAGAGGGCCAAGAGGTGGCATGATCTTGGCTAAATCTAATCCCGAAATTGAGAAAAAACTTAACTCTATGATTTTCCCAGGCACTCAGGGCGGACCTTTAATGCATGTGATTGCTGCCAAAGCAGTTTCATTTTTAGAAGCCCTCCAACCCGAGTTCAAAAGCTATCAAGCACAGGTGATCAAAAACGCTAGAAATATGGCTGAAGCCTTTATAAAAAGAGGCTTTAAAGTAGTTTCAGATGGCACAGATAACCATCTTTTTTTATTAGACTTATCAAATAAAGGCCTCACTGGCAAAGACATCGAAGCCGCTTTAGGTTCAGCTTATATCACCGTCAATAAAAATGCCGTTCCTGGCGATAAGCAATCTCCTTTTGTAACGAGCGGTATTCGAATTGGAACACCTGCCGTCACCACTCGAGGATTTAAAGAAGCCGAGGTCGAACAGTTAGCTAATTGGATAGCTGACATATTAGAAAATCCGCAAAATGCTAAGATTATAGAGCAGGTAAAACAGAAGGTATTAAAAATCTGTGCAAAGTTCCCTGTATATACTAAGCTGTAAATAAATGGAATATTAATTCAAGGAGCTTTATGAATTGCCCCTTTTGTCAGGCAGAAGATACTAAAGTCATGGACTCACGCTTGGTTAATGAAGTTAACCAGGTAAGGCGGCGGCGTATCTGTTCTAAATGTAATGAAAGATTTACGACTTATGAAACCGTTGAATTAATCATGCCTCGAGTCATCAAGCGAGATCAATCAAGAGTTTCATTTGAAGAAGACCGCCTCAGAAACGGCATGTTAAGGGCTTTAGAAAAGCGCCCAGTCAGCACAGCTGATATTGACACTTCCGTCATGAACATTATCCATAAAATCCGTGCTACAGGCGAAAAGGAAATTCTCTCTGATCTTATTGGGGAATGGGTGATGGATGAGCTTCGAAAACTAGATGATGTTGCCTATGTTAGGTTTGCCTCAGTATATCGACGTTTTCAGGACCTTGAATCCTTTAAAGCCGAAATCGAAAAAATGCT
>JARDZR010000026.1 GCA_029240715.1 Gammaproteobacteria bacterium | reverse complement strand
TTGCTCCACTGTTTATGGCGATGATGTTTGCCGTGGCTGCAAGCGCTTTGCCAATGAAGTCATTGAGTGGAATACCTATTCCTCTTCTCAGAAGTCCTGTATTCTATCTCGCCTTGATCAGCTCAGTAGCCACGTTGCTGGAAAGTATATTGCCATCATCGATGCCACATTATTGGAACAGCAGTGCCAAAAACTGAACGTCCGCTATCGCAAAGAGTTTAATCCATTGAGCTGGGCCCATCTCTTACTTAAAACCAAAGCAAATAGGATGAATTTTCCGGAACAATATGGCATCGAGATTCAGCCTGATTTCCGACATTTAACGAGCAACAATGGCTTAAATCTAAGCCTGTGTAAATTTTAACAAGCATCAGTTATTGCGCTCAGATTTAAAACTGTTAAAGTACAATAGAAACGCCATTCAACAATGGGCAAAGCGAATTTATTACAACCTGCTAAACTTAGAAAGTAAGTTTCATATTTTCGCGACAACAGGTTATCAGTTTAGAGAGAGAAAATGTCTAAGCACACTATGGAAATCGTGCTTTGGCCAGAAATTAGGGAAAAGATTTTAGCTGTCAGTCCTGATATCGGCCAAGTAATCGAACAATACCCTGCTAAAGAGCGGCTTAAGTTCGTACGCGCTAGATTTCCTTACGGTGCAGATATAGAGAAAGTTGATGAACTTTGGTTTACTGTAGATGGCAAAAGCGTTAACTACAAAAGCGACAAAGTCTCTAATGAAATTAAACAACTATTAGATTACCCCTGGTCTGGTGTTCCGGTCAGCATTATGACCCACAATACCATTGAGTCATTTATCCAACTGCCCTCTCATATCATTCCTCTAAGAGTCATTAGCCCAGGCACTATTTTTTCTTTAAACAGTATTTTTGATTCTAACCAGATTTCTCATGTTATGCATAGCGCCTATTCTTCTACCTCCGGCGCAAGGTCCTTGTTGATGCTGCCTAAAATCTCACATGGCCAGTATAATGAACGCTTAGCAAAGACCTATCATATTGATAGCAAATATTTATGCCCAAAAACTTTTTCTCAGCAATGGGACCTCTTCAATGCTTTGAGCGATTCAAGCGATTTTGACGCGGATTGGTATAGTGAAATTATTATTTTTTCCAAAGAAGCCATTAGCTTGCTAAGCAACTTACCTGATCTGAAATATACTCTGTTTAAAAGAATTTGGGACTATACCGCATTTGCGCGTAATCAGGCCATGTATGATTTAGTTTGGTCTATTTTTACTGAAAACCTGCCTCCCAGCGTAAAGAACACCCCTTTTATTATCGAAACGGTTAAACATCTGATAAAACTCGCCATGAGAGAAGCGCCTGGCTTTGCTCCAGCAACCGATGATACAGCTGGGCCTATCAGAGCATTAACCGATGCTTTTTTAAACGTATATCGGATCCGCTATTATTTGCCGATCTTTATGCGACCTCAATACTATGATGGCATAAACCCGATTTACTACTCTTTACATAAACATACCTTTTTCCATCCGATTCCACAGCGAAGCAATGCTAACCGAACTATCGATGAAATGATTATTATCAAGAAGTTGGTTTTATCTTTCAAAGATCACGTTTTAGAAAATAAATTTCCCTTCCCATTAAATGACACTATCTTATATGAGACTTTAAACTCAGTAGAATTTGAATTCTATCACCCTCAAGGCGGCGAAGGCTTAAGCAGAGAGATTTCCTCTATCTCTAAAGAAGACGCAAGATTTACCAAACTGGTTAATGATTTGGTTATTGAAAAAGATTTAGAATTCCCTGATCACTCTATTTTCTTCAACGGCTGCATTCGTATTAGACCAGCAAGAAGAGAAGCTCAAAAACCTTCCATGAAAGACTTTCTGACGGGTTTATCAAGTAAAAAACTGGCAGATGAATAATTAGGCTGAAAAACGCTACAGTCTACATTTTCAATTTTTATTATAATCAAGGCCCACCCTTCGATAAGCTTAGGGTGAGCGATGAATTTAACCGTAAAAATATTTAGCTGACCCTAGGATCCAATTCTTTTTTGGCATAACGCTCAAACATTTTCTCAAGAGAAATAGCTTTAATTTTGCTAGCTTGCCCGGCGGTACCAAAAGCCTCGTATCTTGCTTTACAAATCTCTCTCATGGCCTCAAGCGCTGCCTTATTATAATGCCTTGGATCAAATTCCTTGGGGTTTTCAGCCAGATAGCGTCTGATCGCTCCCGTTGCTGCCATTCTAAGGTCAGTATCAATATTGATTTTGCGAACACCATATTTGATGCCCTGCTGAATTTCAGTAACAGGTACGCCATAGGTTTCGCCGATATTACCGCCATATTGGTCGATTATTTTGAGCCAATCCTGCGGTACCGAGGAAGATCCATGCATGACCAAATGAGTATCAGGTAAACGTTGATGAATTTCTTTAATTCTCTGAATAGATAGAATGTCCCCGGTAGGAGGCCTAGAAAACTTATAAGCACCATGACTCGTGCCAATCGCAATAGCCAGAGCATCTACTTTGGTTTCTTTAACAAAACGTGCCGCTTCAGCAGGATCGGTTAGCAATTGATCATGAGATAACTGACACTCAGCACCGGAGCCATCTTCTTTGCCTGCCATGCCGGTTTCTAATGAGCCTAGGCATCCTAGCTCACCTTCTACTGAAACCCCGCAGGCATGCGCCATTTTGACCACCTGACGAGTGACTTCAACATTGTATTCAAAACTAGAAGGCGTTTTTGCATCTTCTTTTAAAGAACCATCCATCATTACCGAGCTAAAGCCAAGCTGGATAGAGCGCTGGCATACTTCTGGAGAAGCGCCATGATCTTGGTGCATTACCACTGGAATATCAGGAAATTCCTCTATAGCAGCCAATACCAAATGACGAATAAAAGCTGCGCCTGCATACTTTCTGGCTCCTGCTGAGGCTTGAACAATAACCGGGCTATTGGTGGCAGCAGCAGCCTCCATAACCGCCCTGATTTGTTCTAGGTTGTTTACGTTAAAAGCTGGCACGCCGTAACTGTGCTCTGCAGCATGGTCTAATAACTGTCTGAGTGATATTAATGCCATAAAATTCCTTAATATTGTTAAATCCTAGATTCGCTTCGACCGCTTTCCTTCAAAAATCTCAGGGAATGGGACAAACCACTCATGCTGGGTCTGTTGCACTGTCATGTTGAGCTTGGCGAACCATCAAAATTTTCAGTTGGTTTGTTCCACCATGTTCACCCATATGATCACCTGAACTTAACAAAACCAAGTCATCATGTTCTACTACTTTGCGTTTTAAAAGCTCCTCAATAGCCGCCGAATTGACTTGCTGCTTTGGCATCTTTGTTGAATCAAATTGAATAGGTTCTACGCCGCGATAGAGGGTCACTTTACCCATGGTTTCAATATTGCGGGTCAACGCGTAAATTGGCAAATGCGAACTGATTCTAGACATCCATAAAGGAGTAGAACCTGATTCAGTTAAAGCTAAAATTGCTTTCACATCCAAGTGATTAGCCACATACATGCTGGCCATGGCAATTGCTTCATCTACTCGGTTAAAGTAGCATTCTACTCTATGGCGAGACTGGCGGGTTGCAGGATTTTGCTCAGCTGCCCGGCAAATTTTATCCATCGCTTTAATCACTTTAACGGGATATTTACCAGAAGCGGTTTCTGCTGAAAGCATCACAGCATCCGTTCCGTCCAATACTGCATTGGCTACATCTGAAACTTCTGCACGGGTTGGGGAAGGATATTCGATCATGGACTCCATCATCTGGGTCGCAGTAATTACAATTCTATCTAATTCACGCGAACGCTGAATCAGTTTTTTTTGCACCCCAGGCACATACTCCTCACCAATCTCAACCGCTAAATCTCCTCGAGCGACCATGACCCCTTCAGAGGCCTTGATAATTTCATCAATATCACGCACCGCTTCTGTTCTTTCAATTTTTGCAATTAAACCAGCACGGGAGCCTTGTTTAACCAACAACTCGCGGGCTTCATGCATATCTTGAGCACTGCGCGGAAATGAAACTGCCACATAATCTACTTTTAAGGCAGCGGCAGTAATGATGTCATTTTTATCTTTGTCGGTTAAAGCGGGAGCAGTCAAGCCGCCACCTAGTTTGTTAATACCTTTATTGTTAGAAAGAATGCCGCCTTCGATCACTTCGCAGAACACCTTATTGCCTTCCACTTTTTTGACTTTAAAAACAATACGGCCATCATCCAAAAGCAAGGTATCCCCTGCTTCTACATCCTGCGGAAGCGCTTTATAGTCAATGCCAACCTGGCATTCATCGCCGGCTTCTTTATCTAAATCTGCATCTAAGATAAACTCAGCCCCTTCAAGCAAATTGACCTTTTTATCTTTAAATTTAGCAACTCGAATTTTTGGGCCTTGCAAATCCGCTAAAATACCGATGGTCTTGCCTTCTTCTGCAGCAATTTTTCTCACTAATTCCACTCTTTTAGCGTGGTCTTCTGCGCTACCATGAGAAAAATTACAACGCACAGCATTTAAACCTGCCAAAATCATTCCTCTTAATACTTCTGGGTCTTCTGAAGCAGGCCCTAAAGTAGCTAAAATCTTTGTACGTCTCATTACACTTCCTTTTTCTCAGCTGCACGTTGTTCAAGCACGGCTACAGCAGGCAAAGTTTTACCTTCTAAAAATTCCAAAAAAGCCCCGCCACCAGTTGAAACATAGGAAATTTTATCCGCTATGTGAAACTGATCTATAGCAGCCAAAGTATCACCGCCTCCAGCAATGGAAAAGGCTTTGCTATTTGCAATAGCCTGAGCAATTTTCTCCGTTCCTTCCGCAAATTCAGGGAACTCAAATACTCCTACCGGGCCATTCCATAAAATCGTGCCCGCTTTGCTAATTAATTTGCTAAAAGCGTTTACTGTTTCAGGACCAATATCTAAAATCATATCATCTGCTTCGATGTCTTTAACTTTTTTAATGCTGGCCTTGGCGTGCTCTGAAAATTCTTTAGCTACTTTTACGTCAGTAGGCAAGGGAATTTTGCCGCCTTTTTTCTGCATGGCTTCCAGTAAATTTTTTGCCTCGTCTACTAAGTCTTTTTCATATAAAGAGGCCCCTACCGAAAAGCCGGCTGCTACTAAAAAAGTATTAGCGATTCCGCCGCCTACTATTAAATTATCCACTTTGCCAATTAAAGACTTCAAAATGGTCAACTTGGTGGAAACTTTAGAACCGCCGACAATCGCTAACAAAGGCCTGGCAGGTTTTTCCATGGCTTTGCCTAAAGCGTCTAGCTCTGCCATGAGCAAAGGCCCAGCGCAAGCAATAGGTGCATATTTCGCTACGCCATGAGTAGAAGCCTGTGCTCGATGGGCAGTTCCAAAAGCATCCATAACAAATACATCACACAGTGCGGCCATATTTTTAGCTAATGTTTCATCATTCGCATTTTCACCGACAATAAAGCGCACGTTTTCACACATCACCACTTCACCGGGTTTGATTTCTATACCGTTTCCCCAGTTCTCGATTAATTTAACCGGTTGGCCTAGTACGGTTGAAAGATAATTCACTACCGGCCAAAGCGAAGCTTCAGGGTCAAATATCCCTTCTTCCGGACGCCCAAGGTGTGACATCAAAATAACCGCTGCTCCAGATGCCAATGCCTGGCGAATAGTCGGTAAAGCAGCCCTAATTCTTGTATCGTTGCTAATTTCATGATCTTTAATAGGCACATTAAAGTCTTCTCGAATCAACACCTTTTTATTGCGCAAATCGACATCTTGCATCCGAATAATGCTCATTGTTGACTCCAGAACAAAGTGGTGTCGAGCATTCGGTTGGAAAAGCCCCACTCATTATCATACCAAGACAATACTTTAACTAAATTACCCATCACTTTGGTTTGAGTAGAGTCAAAAATCGAGGAATGCTCATTACCGTTAAAATCCATGGAAACCAAAGGCAAGCTGTTGTATCCCAAGATACCCTTTAAAGGACCGTCTGCTGCTTTCTTGAGGATATTATTGACCTCTTCAACCGTGGTATTGCGCTTTGCCACAAAACTTAAATCTACTACAGAAACGTTAATGCAAGGCACTCTCATCGCAAAGCCATCCAGCTTGCCAGCAAGCTCTGGCAATACCAAGCCAATTGCAGCTGCAGCCCCTGTTTTAGTAGGAATCATTGACATGGTTGCAGCGCGGGCCCGATACACATCACTATGATAAACATCTGTTAGCTTTTGATCATTGGTATAGGCATGAATCGTGGTCATCAAGCCTTGCTCGATCCCAAGCTCTTCATACAAAGGTTTGATTAAAGGGGCTAAACAGTTGGTGGTACATGAAGCATTGGAAATAACCGTGAAATCTTTTTTCAGTACCTGATGGTTTACACCATAAACCACGGTTGCATCGACATCATTACCGCCTGGAGCTGAAATAACAACTTTCTTGGCACCCGCCAGTAAATGAGCGGAAGCCTTTTCTTTGCTAGTAAATAGCCCGGTACACTCCAAGACAATATCCACATTCATTTCTTTCCAAGGCAATTGGCTTGGGTCTTTTACCGAAACATAGCGAATTTTATCACCGTCAACCAGCAAATGATCTCCCTCAACTTTCACTTCAGCCGGAAAGCGCCCATGCACTGTGTCATACTGAGTTAAATGCGCATGAATATTCAGATCACCCAAATCATTAATCGCTACAATTTGGATGGCTTTACGACGATGCAAAGGCCCTTGATATAAAGCACGTAAAATATTGCGGCCAATACGGCCATAACCGTTGATTGCTATTCTAATTGTCATCACTATCTCCTTAAATACCCTGTCTTAATTAATGATGCTGGGTTGCTGGCTCATTAATTAATACAGATCGGTATTATTAATTAACCAAAAATATTATGCTAAAAGTGAATTTGCGACTTCAAGCACATGTTTAACTGTAAACCCAAAATATTCAAATAAAGCCGGAGCCGGAGCAGACTCTCCAAACCGATCCAGGCCTATTACTTTTCCTTTATCTCCTACATATGCTTTCCAGAACTGGCTGACTCCTGCTTCAATAGCAATAACTGGAATGCCGGCCGGTAAAACTTTTTTACGATAGCTTTCTGCCTGAATGTCAAAAACATCCGTGCTAGGCATAGAAACTACCCGCACTCTTCTTTTTTGTTCAGTTAAAGCTGCTGCAGCTTTCACGGCCAAATCCACTTCCGAACCTGTTGCCAGTAAAATTAACTCTGGATTATCACAGTCTTTTAGAATATAGCCGCCTTTTTTAATATTGTGCAAAGCTTCTTGATCACGAAGCTGATGCGCTAAATTTTGTCTTGAAAAAATCAGGCAAGTTGGCCCATCTTTTCGTTCAATCGCTGCAGTCCAGGCAGCTACCGTTTCCACAGCATCACAAGGCCGCCATAAAGACATATTGGGAATTAAGCGCAGGCTTGCCAAGTGCTCAATAGGCTGATGGGTAGGGCCGTCTTCGCCAAGCCCAATGGAATCATGAGTATAAACAAAAATATTGCGCTGCCTCATTAAGGCCGCCATGCGCAGGGCATTTCGAGCATAGTCTGAAAACACCAAGAAAGTACCACTATATGGAATAAAGCCACTGTACAAGGCTATCCCATTAGCTATAGCTGACATGCCGAACTCGCGCACCCCATAATAAAGATAGTTAGCATTGGCATCATGCTTGCTCACTGGCTTTGAACCTTTCCACATGGTCAAGTTTGAACCAGCAAGATCAGCAGAACCGCCAAGCAATTCTGGCAAAACCGGGCCTAGTTTATTTAAAGCATCTTGAGAAGCTTTCCTTGAGGCGATTGTTGCAGCTTGTCCATTGATTTCAGCCAGCCAGTTTTGGCTAAACTCCAGCCAATTTTCTGGCAGTTTTCTTGATAAACGGCGCTCGAATTCCTTAGCAAATTCTGGATGGGCTTTTTGATAGCCTGCAAAACTCTTTTGCCACTCTGCTTCCCATTTTTGTCCACGTTCACATGCATCCCAAGCCTGTTTAATCGCAGCAGGGACCTCAAAAGCGGGATATTCCCATCCTAAAGCCTTGCGTGTTGCTGCAATTTCATCAGCCCCTAAAGGTGCTCCATGAGTTGATTCCGTTCCCGCTTTGTTGGGAGAACCAAAGCCAATGGTAGTTTTACAGCAAATTAAACTCGGACGCTCAGTCTCTAAGCGGGCTTTAACGATAGCTTGTTTAATGGCCTCACTATCATGTCCATCTACTCCGGAAATAACATGCCAACCATAAGCTTCGAATCTTTTAGGAGTATTGTCGGTAAACCAACCTTCTACTTCGCCATCAATGGAAATGCCATTGTCATCCCAAAACGCAATCAGTTTCCCTAGGCCTAAAGTTCCGGCCAAAGAACAAACTTCATGGGAAATGCCCTCCATTAAGCAGCCGTCTCCTAAAAACACATAGGTGTAGTGATCAATAATATCAAAGCCTGTCTGCTTGAAATGGGCAGCCAAAATTTTCTCAGCCAAAGCCATTCCCACTGCATTAGCCAAGCCCTGGCCTAAGGGACCTGTTGTCGTCTCTACCCCCGGTGTATAACCATATTCAGGATGCCCCGGGGTCTTACTGTGCAGCTGCCTAAAATGTTTAAGCTCTTCTATTGAAAGATCATAGCCTGACAAATGCAATAAGCTGTAATGCAGCATAGAGCCATGCCCATTTGATAGAATAAAGCGGTCCCGGTTTGGCCAGTTTGGATTATTAGGATTATGCCTTAAAAAATCATTCCACAGCACTTCAGCAATATCAGCCATGCCCATAGGCATTCCAGGATGGCCTGAATTAGCTTGTTGAACAGCATCCATACTTAGAAAACGCACCGCATTGGCAAGATTACGACGAGACAACATTAAAGCTCCTTAACAAAATAAAGTCTTGCTAATCTTAACATGATTTCCTGGCTTTTGCGTAGTCTACTAATAACTGACAAAACTAAAGGCTTCCCTTTACAAAACATTCACGGTAAAATGCGCTAATTTTCTTTAATTCGAGGGTTATTATGAGTCATAGCTACTTGTTTACTTCTGAGTCTGTATCTGAGGGTCATCCTGATAAAGTGGCTGATCAGATTTCAGATGCGGTCCTAGATGCTATTTTAAAACAAGACATCCATGCTCGAGTGGCTTGTGAAACTTTAGTTAAAACCGGGATGGCCTTAGTAGCCGGTGAAGTCACAACCAGTGCTTGGGTTGATATCGAAGAACTTGTGAGAAAGGTTATTTTAGATATCGGTTACAATAACCCACAGATGGGATTTGACGGACATTCCTGCTCAGTGCTCAATGCTATTGGTAAACAATCTCCTGATATTGCCAGAGGAGTTGACCGGGTCAATGAAGACCAGGGCGCTGGAGACCAAGGCTTAATGTTCGGTTATGCTACTAATGAAACAGATGTATTAATGCCCGCTCCTATTACTTATGCTCACCGCCTGATGAAACGCCAAGCGTTTTTACGCAAAGCAGGAGAGCTGACTTGGTTGCGCCCTGATGCAAAAAGTCAGGTTACCTTCCGCTATGTAGACGGCAAGCCTGTTGGAGTGGACACCATTGTAATTTCTACTCAACATTCTGAAGATATCGATTACGAGACCTTGAAAGAAGCTGTTATTGAAGAAATCATTAAAGCCGTTATTCCACAAGAATGGCTAAGCAAAGAAACCCGTTATTTTATCAACCCAACCGGTCGGTTTGTGATTGGAGGCCCGCAGGGTGACTGCGGCTTAACCGGGCGTAAAATTATTGTCGACTCCTATGGCGGAGCAGCCCGTCACGGCGGCGGCGCTTTCTCTGGTAAAGATCCGTCTAAAGTCGACCGTTCTGCAGCTTATATGGGTCGTTATGTGGCCAAAAATATTGTGGCAGCAGGTCTTGCTGACAAATGTGAAATCCAAATTTCTTATGCAATCGGCGTAGCCCAGCCTACTTCCATTTTCGTTGAAACATTTGGTACCGGTCATATTAGCGATGATGAAATCATCCAATTAGTACGCGAGCACTTTGACCTACGGCCTCATGCTATTACCCGTCAGCTCAACCTTTTAAGACCTATTTATCAGGCAACTGCAGCTTATGGTCATTTTGGACGTGAAGAAGACGGCTTTACTTGGGAAAAAACCGACAAAGCGGAAGAACTCCGCCAAGCCGCTAAATTATAGGAGAATAGATATGAGTAATAATTTAGCCGCAGCCATGAATCATGACTATAAGGTTGCTGATATTAATTTAGCTGAGCTAGGGCGCAAAGAAATTAATATTGCTGAAACTGAAATGCCCGGCTTGATGAGCTTACGCCAAGAATTTGGGGTAGAAAAACCTTTAGAAGGCGCCAGAATTGCAGGCTGTTTGCATATGACTGTACAGACTGCCGTCTTAATTGAAACCTTGATTGCGCTTGGTGCTGAAGTGCGCTGGTCCTCATGCAATATTTTCTCCACTCATGACCCGGCAGCTGCAGCTATTGCGGCTAAAGACATTCCTGTATTTGCATGGAAAGGTGAAACTGAAGCTGAATATGAATGGTGTATTGAACAAACCATCGAAGGCCCTAATGGCTGGCGTCCTAATATGATTTTGGATGATGGTGGCGATTTAACTTTGATGATCCATCACAAATACCCAGAACTATTAAAAGATATTCGCGGAGTTACTGAAGAAACCACAACCGGGGTCCATCGTTTATATGAAATGGCCAAAAAAGATCAATTAAAAATCCCGGCTATTAATGTCAATGACTCTGTCACTAAATCAAAATTTGATAATCTTTACGGCATGCGTGAATCCTTTATGGATGCGGTGAAAAGAGCAACCGATGTCATGATTGCCGGCAAAATTGCCGTAGTTCTAGGTTATGGAGACGTAGGGAAAGGCTGTGCTCAAGCTCTAAGAGGATTGGGCGCAACCGTCATGATCACTGAAATTGACCCGATTAACGCCCTACAAGCTGCAATGGAAGGTTATCGAGTTGTGACCATGGATGAGGCTTGCTCTCTTGGTGATTTATTTGTTACCACAACAGGCAATATGCATGTCATTACCCATGATCATATGCTAAAAATGAAAAACCAGGCCATTGTGTGCAATGTCGGCCACTTTGATATTGAAATTGATATTGCTTCTTTGCAAAAGTATCAATGGGAAGAAATTAAACCACAAGTTGATCATGTCATTTTCCCAGATGGAAAACGCATTATTGTTCTTGCAAAAGGCCGCCTAGCAAATCTCGGTTGCGCCAAAGGTCATCCAAGCTTTGTTATGTCTAGCTCCTTTACCAATCAGGTATTAGCACAGATCGAACTTTGGAAGCATCATCAGAACTATCAAAACAAAGTCTATGTATTGCCAAAGCAGCTGGATGAAAAAGTAGCCCGCCTACATCTAGAAAAAATTGGCGTAAAACTTACCAAGCTGAGCAAAGAGCAGGCTGAATACCTCGGTATATCAGTTGATGGCCCTTATAAGCCAGAACACTATAGATATTAATGATAACTGACCTGCGATTTTGCTCGTGGCAAGCCTATTAAACCACGAGCTAAT
>JARDZR010000025.1 GCA_029240715.1 Gammaproteobacteria bacterium | reverse complement strand
TTAACAAGGAGCAGGCAATGCAGGGTTATAATTTATATGAAGTGGTTTTGGCAGGAGATCTTGAAGGGGTAAAGGGCTTGCTAAGAACAGGGGCTGATCCCGATGTTCGTTATGATGAATATAAGAATGAGACTGCTTTGCATGCAGCAGTTCGCGCAAAAGCGCATGAGCTAGAGATAGCTAGAGTGTTGCTTAAGGCCAATGCCGATATGAGAAAGAAAAATACCGAAAATAATACAGCGCCAGAATTAGCCGCTTTGTACGGGCTAACTGACCTGATGAAGTTGTTTATTGAACATGGTCTAGACCCTCAAGATTTGTATCCTAAAATATTGGCTTATCATCGAGCTGAAGTTATGCCCTGTGCTCAACACAGCATTGGCAGTGAGGATTCAATTGATGCTGCCAGGCAGTTAATTCGAGAAGAACTAGAAGCTTGGTTGGCAACTAAATCTGCTCAAGCTGCAGGGCAGGTTAGCAGCGCAGCAAGTCAGTCTGGAACGCAGGCTAGCATCAGCAGTAGTTTAGCAGCTGTTTTGCAAGAAGCTTCACCCGCTCCTGCTGATGTATTGTCATCAGCTTCAACCTCTGCTGATTTGCATAGCCAGCCAGCCCCAAGCTTTGTAAACCCTTATCTAACCGGCATCATTATTCCAGCTGCTAGCGCTTCCGCGGCGCCCGCTCATGATGGTTTAAGCCCTGTGCAGATTATCAGGCGGCCAGTTGCTGTGGCAGCATTAGCTAGACAAGCTTCAGCGAATTCTTTGCCAGCGGCGCAAGCAGTATCCGCTTCTCTTGCAAGCACTGCTATAGTTGATATCCATGTTTTTTCTCAAGCTGAACATTCTGCTCGCCTCACTGGGAAAAAGAGTAAGCGAGGTGAAAGGGATGACGCTGAAGCCGCCGCACATGAGGCAACTGTGATAAGAGAATCACAGCAAAAAGAAGCTAAAATCGCCCGTCATGATAACCCTGAGACTAAGCCTTAATAGCAGGGCTTATTAAAAAAGCTTTCACTGCGGCAGTGGAAATTTATCGCAAAAGGGTTTATCTCTTAAGTTTGAACGGGTAAAGCTTTTGATAAAAGAGGCCCTTTTGCGCTGTTTGATTTCAACCAATAACAGGGCGGCTATTGCTCCTATTAGATATAAAGGTAATAAGCTCAGTGCCAGGCGGTAATCATTTGCGGAAAATTCATTTATGCTGGTGATCGAGCCTGCTTGTAAATCCAATATTTTTCCAATTAAAGGCTCGGTAAAAGAAGCGAATATTCCATCACCGCTATTGATTAAGGCAATCACGGTCGCTGCTGCACTGATAGAATTTAATTCTTGGCCAAGTGCAAAGCACAGCATAAAGCCGCCTATGCCAAATCCGAATAAAAACATGAACATAATCAGGCTTATGTAGCTTAGATGAGGGGAGTAAATTACGGTAATCAAGCTGCATAATGCTAAGCCCGTACTGGCCAGCATGACATGAATTTTATTATCAAAATAGCCGCAAACCATTCCCAGTATAGGCGAGCCTACAGCGAAGCCAACAAAAGCTGAAGAAATGGCAGTGGCTGCTGCAGTAGGGGAAAGATGATAGGCTGTCCGTAAAAAAGGATTGCCCCACAAGCCTCCAAACACCGATAAAGTGGTAAAGCTTAATCCGCTGTATAAAGTGAGCAGCCAGTTTTGTTTTTTCTTGAATACAGCAAAAAGATCAGTCAATTTTAGTTTAGGCTGTTTGGCTTCAGTTAGGCTATTTTGCGGATTTTTTTGTGAGTAGCTTATAAAAAATACTACTGCTAAAGCTGCGCCTAAATAACCGCATACTGCTATAGCCTGTCTCCAGCCGTAATCTTGAACCAATATGGCTAAAGGGGCTTGGCCAAATATGGCCCCGCACATTCCAGCAGTTGCCAGTAGTCCTCCTACCAGCGCGAATTGATTTGGCTTAAACCAAATAGCCGTGTTTTTTAAATAGCAAACTGTAGCAAATGCGCTAGAACATCCCATTAAAGCTCGATACATTTCAGCTTGCCATAAAGAATGAGTTGAGGAAAAGCCAAGAGCTCCTATTGCGCCAATTAATATGGCAGCAGAGCATAAAAAGCGAATGCTTAATTTGTCTAAAAGTATGCCGGCAAACAACTGTGTTGCAAGATAAGCATAAAAGTAAGTCGCTGCCAAATTGCCAAGGCTTGCGCCATTTAATTTAAATTCATTTAGTAACTGGTTGGCAATAATGCCTGGATAAACTTGCAGTATGTACTTGTAAAATAAAAAGCACGAACACAGCAAGATAATGTAAATGGGATAAAATTTTTTCATAGGTTTCATCGTCATTGCATAAAAAAACAGGGGGCTTTCGCCCCCAATGGAGGAAAGATTACATTGCTGGTTCTGCAGCAGGCTGTTGAGCGGCAGTACTGCGGCTAAATGCTCCGACTACTCCGCCTAAAGGCATCCCTGAACCACCCATGGCATCCGCCTCAACCTTCATCCCTGAACTTTGTAAAATCGCCCTGAGGTTTTTCCCGGCAAAGCTGGCAGATTTGACGGAAATTCCTTCGTCGCTCAACTCAATCGAAGATTTAGCTTCTCCTGTGGCACTGGCAAAGCTTTTATTGCGGTAAGGCCTGTCGTTATAAAAAGCTTGGGCCGCTTTGTCTGATAGTTTGTCAGCTTTAATGCTGACAGGGCCTGAAATATGGTCGCTTAACCGGTTCATGAGCGTATCAATAGTACTAAGGGCTGGCATATCAGCATGTGGGTCGCCACAGAATGCAAATCTTTCTGCAAATTTAAAATAAACTGCTTGCCCATCTGCCTCAATTCGAGCTGAACTTACAGGCATCTCTTCGCCAAAGCTAAAAACTTTGGCAGCGGCGGCCTCCACTAGCTTTGCGGCAACAGGCGCCAGACTTTTTACAACTTGTTTACCTTCAAACATTTCAAGGGCTATCCTTTTTTCAAGCTGCAATTGAGTGACATAAGCTGAAACAATAGTCCTTGTCAGTGCAAATTGCATGATACTTTCAGGCACTTTAAAGTGTTTGATCACTTTAGCGGTTAAATCATCTACTGAAATGGAACCAGCACTGAGTATTTCTTCAATAGCGGCTTTGGTAGCTAATATTTTTTCTTTATGTTTGGTAGCCACCACAGCAAGATCAAGGTCTTCTTCATAAGCACCGTGGTAGAACACGCATCCATCTACTTTGAGCTTAGCAATCTTATCAAAAGACTCTAATGTGCGGGCAATATCGGTGTAAAAGAACACGCCATGTTTATCAAAAGTTTCTCCATTGAAAATAGCATCTCCACAATAGAAAACATTGTCAGGAGTAATTACGCCAACCATGCCGGGGGTGTGGCCTGGCAAATGCACCACCTGAAAAGCAACGGGGGGCTTGCCTTCTTCTTCGATAATATTAATAGCACCGTCTTTTGCAGGAATCTCATAGTCTACGACTGAGGGCTCTGCTTCCAAAAATTTATTATGAAGTTCAGCGTGGGGCTCAGCTCCACCACAAAAACATAAAGGCTCCATTTTAGGGTTTTCAATAAAAACGCCTTCATACTTGGTAGCAAATACTTCAAGCTCTGGATATTGTCTTTTAAAATAGGCATTGCCGCCGCAGTGATCAGCATGGCTATGAGTATTGATAATAGCCACTGGCTTTAGACCTTGTGCTTTCAAAGTTTTATCAATATCTTTTGCGCCAGCTTCTTCCAATCCGCTGTCAATTAAAATCACTTTTTGGCCATGTACATAAGCGCCAACAGATAGCCTGCCGCTAAAGAAATGGCTAGCGCCTTTAACCAGGTTTAGACTTAATTTTAGTTTTGGTGGCATTGCAATTCTCCTCTATTAGAAAGTTGGTTTTCTGAGAGATTAACGATATCTCTGCACCAAGCGTAGTGAAGCTCAAGCGATTGTTTGAATTTAGTATCAAATTCTTGCTTTTGGGCCTCTCCGACAATTCGTGAAATCAGGTTTTCTGTCATCTCAACGTGATAGGCCTCAGCAGGGTCTTCGCCACCGACATGTAAGCCAAAGTAACTTAATGATTGTTTGGGGACATCAAATTTTTTGGCCAAAGTTTCCCATAAGGCACTGATCATGGTGTGAGCATGGGTCTCAAAACTGACCATAAAGGCGACTCGAGTAATAGAGCAAGGGGAAGATAGGCCTTCATACAGGGTTTTTAAATAATTTGCAGTGATTGCCGAATAGCTGGGCCTTATGCTTTCACCAAATATTTTTTCGCAATCTGATCTTAAAATGTTGGCATGAAAACGTCTGGTTTCCAGCAGTTTTGGCAATGCTTTGAGGCCTTGGGCTATGGTCGGATATAAGCCGCCTGTTTCATCCCAGCATAAGAAGTTTCCCACCACGCTAGTGAGTTCAACATGCTCTGGCACATCTTGGTTGTTTTCAAGATAGGGTAAAAATACATCTTTTTGGCTGCCCGCTTGTAAATAAGGGAAGGCTTGGGACATGGCAAAGAAATTAGCCAGCAATGTTTTATAGTTTGCGCGATCTGAAACCTCAGTGAATGGGTGTTGACCAAACTCGATGACAATGCTGTCAGTGTCTTGTAGTTGTAGCTCAGATTTACTCATATTAATTTCCTTATGACTTTGGGTGGACAGGTGAAAGAGATTCAGCAGGGCTTGTAGGCTTTTCCTGCTTTTTTTTACAATCAGAATGAATGTAGTTAAAGGTATAAAAAGCAAATGCAGCATTTGCAAGGGTACCTACAGCCATTCTGGTTTTGGGTTTATCTAATCCTTTAATGATATTGCCTAGCATCATTTTCTCCTTTGCTATCAGTTTGTTATATCTGATAATTTAAGGTCAAAATCACTTAATATCTATGCGTAAAAATACCTAAAAAATTTAGGGGTTTGAGGCTGTATGTGCCGATAAACCAGGGCCGGCTGCAATGGAAGAGAGAAAAGCAGGAACAAAAATAGGGGCCTGTGGATTGAGCTTGGATTTTTTTCTGTCTAGCAAGAGTTTTTTACAGCACTCCTCCACAAAACTGTCTGCTTTTATTTCAGGGCTGATATAACCCAGTTTTAATGAAGCAAATAGAAGTTCACTAAAAAGCAAATATAAGCGCGCCCGCTTAGGCCTGGTTTAAGGACTAACTGAAAAATTTCAGATTCCAGTAAACTAGCAAAGCTATTTTTTGCCATGTCAAAAGCCATATCAAGCAGATGATTTTGAATTAAAAATTGATGAAAGGCTAAAGGCCGTGCTTGAAAATAGCAGTTCAATATTTTAATAAGGGCTTTTTTCAGTAAAGCAGGCTGACTGCTGTAAATTTCTTGAAGCTGTTCATACAAACTTTTATCGAGTTTTACTCGGTATTTTTCCGCTCCTATTAGGACCCCATCAGCATTGTGACCGACTTGCAGATTGATTTTAAGTTTGCAGCATAATTTCAGAAGAAAGCCCAGATCTTCATCGCTCAGGCTTTTTTTCTGAAGCGCTTTTAGCAGAATGCTACCGTGCTCTCGTATCGGTTGTAATACCGTTGCCAGAACAGATTGTGGACTCATAAATGCTCCGGTGACGACTTTTTTGTCAGGGCCCAAATAGACCACAACGAAGCCTGAGGATAAATTAAATTGCCACTCAGGCTCTAAAGCTTTTAATGCTTGCATCGGAGGAAGGGGTAGGCTGCATATGCCAATATCAAAGGGTATGGCAATGTCATGGTGCGAGACTTTGATTGGAATTAACTTGCTTTTGTCCTTAGGAGCTTGGCTAGCTGAATGGGCGTGAGAAATGACAAAGCCCGCTTCGCTTAACACTTTTTTAAACTCAGACATTATTTCATCGGGACTGATACTTTCAAATATTACGGGATCTATCCCAAAATAAATATCCAGGTCCTGGCCCAATCCAGGAAAGTAAATTTCACTGCCTTTAAGCAACACTCTTAATTTATATTTGTCATTGATTGGCTCAAGGCTGCTTAACAAAATTTGCAAGCTGGCTTCATGCCTATTGATTAAGTTCCTTCTTATGATTGTGTGAGATTCCGCTACTTTTTTTTCTCTGTCTTGAATTTGTCTGCCAATTTTGACCCGGCCACTGATCATCTTTTTTAGTTCAGCTTTCACCAGCCCACTTTGTTTGTAGGCAGAGGCCTGATATTGTTCAATCAATGCTTCAGCCATAAGAACGGACTGTTTTGCTCGGTCAAAAAAGATATTGTCATCTTGGATTTCAGCCAGCATTTTAGGCAGGGCTGCATCATAAAAACCTAAACTAACGGCAAATTCCAATATAGTTAAGCTTTTAGGCAATGTGTCTTTCTTATAAGAAACCACCTGTTCATGGTCCCAATAGTCAACAAAATGCTCTTGCAATAGGCCGGGATATGATTCAATTTCAAATTGATAGTGAAGTAAAGCCTGGCATAGAGGATTAACGGGGCTTAATAAGGAAACAGCCCCGTCAAACTCATGATGAAATTTCACAGCTCCGTTATGCATTTTATCGCGGTGTATTTTCTTCTGGCTTTTCAATTTGTTTATGGCCATCTTTAAAAGTAGTGGCAGTATGTCTGTTGGGGTTAATGAGCGGTTCCAACGCTTTTCTTGCACTGCCAGCAATAATCATGCAGCCAGTAAATAGTCCTGCTCGAGGTATCGCACCTTTCCAAAACTCTTTTAAACCATGAGCTTGGAATACTTCATAAGCAGTCCTAGCGGCACTGATTCTTTGAGTATTGCCATCTTTAAGTGAGTAATGAAGCTTGTCTTGCATTTTGGTAGCCAGCGTGTCAAAAGGATGGGTCGCCAGAGACATTAAAATGCCATAGCCTATTTGAGTCGGCCATTTTAAGCTTTCTTGGAGGCTTGCAGCTGACTCTTGGCTGCCTGCATAGCGGCTGCAAAATTTTTGCATTTCGACTACCGCCATATCGGCACCCTCTAGCATGGAATAACCAAATACTAGTTCACGGATGCCGATGCAGCTCAGACCTGTCCATGGTCTTGTCCAGTTACTCCATTTAAACTCTTTGCCATTTGTCGTAATCATATATTTATAGGCAGGAAACGGAGCGGATTGCAGTTTTTGCTGATTCAAAATGCATGACTCCACAGCAGTGGAAGCCAGTGCCCCAAATGCACCTGAGGGCACTGCAGCCCAACGTTCAAGATTCTCATCTGCAGCGAATAACTTTTTAAAGATGGCATAACTGCAAACCTGTACCATCGAAGTTAAGCCAACACTGGCAGTAAATCCTGAAGCACCTCGCCATAGCTCGCGTGGTTTAAGTGCGAATAAAAGGTTGCTGAAATTTTTAATCTGCCCGGATTGATAGCGTTTTTTTAAGCTTTCTCCTGGATAGCATAAAAATCCAGCAATAGCACCTGAGCCGACTCCTATCGCCATTTCTCTCATATAAAAACTCCATAGAGTGCTGTGAGAGGCAGAGCTTGCTATGGGCTCTACTCTGCTTTCATGCTCAGGTGCTTTTATCCTAGGTGCCGCATTTGAGGCATATTTGTTTAATGCCATTGCTAGAGTCGCTCCGACTACTGCGCTTAAATATTGTTTATTTCCTCTCATAGCAGCTCCTAATTTTTCAGATCAATACTTTTTTGAACTCATGGGGGAATTTATAAAGTGATTACCGGCTTGCATCAATGGGTAGTTTTACTTAAATTGAGTAAATTCAAAGGGAGAATAAGATGGACAAATACGAAAAAGGCTGGGCCAAGCTGAAAGAAATAGATGGTAAGGCGGGTGAAAAAGTGATCGAAGCTTTGCAGGAGGTTTCACCTGATTTAGCAAAAATGGTGATCGAGTTTCCTTTTGCGGATGTTTATTCTCGGCCAGGGCTGGATCTTAAATCACGTGAAATTGCCACTGTTGCTGCATTGACCGCACTTGGGACAGCCGGTCCGCAATTAAAAGTCCATATACATGCTGCCTTAAACGTAGGTTGTTCTGAAACTGAGATAAAAGAAGTCATTATCCAAATGGCTGTATATGCGGGATTTCCAGCTGCTTTGAATGCCATGCTGCTGGCTAAAGAAGTGTTCAATCAAAGGAAAAATCTTTAAGTTCACACAATACTTGGGCTGCTAATTGCGGCTGGCTTATCTTGCGCAAACTGTTCTTGTACTGGGTCTGGCCTGATGGTTTTGACAGCATTATAAAGCTTTGGTCCAGTTCTACGACATAAAGAAGCAGTGCCAAGTAAGGAAGCTAAGAGCCCATAGGTTGAGATAAAAGAAATTTTCAGCCAAAAAGTGATTTCTGCTCCTGCAAATTTATTCAAAGCTTGGCCGTTTTTACTTAAGGCGGAACCTAAAGCCGAAAATATCATTATGGCTGACAGTAAGAATCCAGAAGCGGTATATCTATCGGGGTAAAATTTTTGGTCACTTGTCTTTTTAGCAAAGCACAATTCTTCTTTAAGGCTCATATAGACATAAAAAGCAGGCAAAGGAATGCCGGTAGTGACGCCCAGAGCTGCCCAGCTGTAAGAGCTGATAATAGTGATTTCATTGTCAGGCGCTACTCCGAATCTGTTGGTCGCTAAATGATAAGTAGATTGAAAAATAGCGTCGCTGGTACAAATGGAATAACCTGTTCCAATCGATAAGGAGGCAAAAATTTTACATATCTCAATCGCATTTTTCTCAGCTAAAGCTTTAGCCCAAGGGCCTTGTGCCATATTGCAAAACCGAACCGTAGCCCAGTAGCCAAAATACGCCCTGAGAGCAAAGCTGATAAAACCGATTGTTTCCGCTGCAATATCGTCCCAGTTCATAAACTTACTTCCAGCATAAGCGCCAATATAAAAGGCGCTGGCAGAGCTTATGCTTAACCAGGCTAAAACATTTACAAAAACATGCTCAATGCTAGGGGCGGGAAGCCTAAGCCCCGCATTGGTAGTCACGACATAGCAAAGCCCGGCGCAGACGCTTAGCGCATATAAATACCAGGGGGTGTCTGTGAAATCAAAAGTTTTACAGCCAGCTAATGTGACTGGGATATAGGAAAGGCCGTTAAGTGAAGCTATAATAGCTCTTGGAATAGGGCTAAAGTGAGCTGCAGCTATACTGTTTGGTTGTGGCGTTCTATTATAAGCAAGCGGCATCTTTTTCTCCTGATAAGCAGAGCTTACCTTGTTATTGCATATAAAAGTCCAGTTTATTATAGGGTTTAGGTTAAAATAATTATTCTATTTTTAATGGAATGCCTGAGGACAAGTTTTGATAATATAAACTGGTTTTATTAGAACGGGTTAAAAATATGAAGATCTCACTTTTAAAAGGGGTAGTCGCTATGGCATATGCTATGCAATTTCGTGTTTTAGGAGCAAGTGGTTTAAAAGTTTCTGCCCAAGGTTTGGGCTGTATGGGAATGGCTGAGTTTTATGGCGCTCCTGACCTGGCTGAAGCAGAGCGAACCGTTAGAAGAGCGATCGAATTAGGGGTTAACCTTTTTGACACCGCAGATGTCTATGGCCCTCATACCAATGAAGAATTTTTAGGAAAAATATTCGCAGATTATCCACGGGATACACTTGTGATTGCCACCAAAGGCGGCATTTTACGTGATCCTAAGGACCCGACTAAGCGTGGCACTGACAACAGCCCTGAGTATATGAGATCAGCAATTGAGGCCAGTTTAAAAAGATTAAATACTTCTTATATTGACCTTTATTATGTGCATCGTATCGCCAATGAGGGTCGAGATATTGAAGCGACAATGGCTGCCTTGGCTGAATTAGTTAAAGAAGGAAAAATTAGACATATCGGTTTATCTGAAGCCAGTCCAGAAGTGATTGAAAGAGCCCATAAAGTGCATCCAGTGGCAGCCGTACAAACTGAATATTCTTTATGGAGAAGAGAGCCTGAAGTTGATGGAGTATTGGCAACATGTCGTAAACTTGGAATTGCTTTTGTGCCCTATAGTCCATTAGGCAGAGGGTTCTTAACTGGAGCAGTCAAGCCTGATACTCTAGAAAAAGGCGATTTTCGTACAGCCTTGCCAAGGTTCCAAGGTGAAAACCTCGCGCATAATATGAAAATAGTAGATGCCGTTAAGGCGCTGGCCGCTGAGAAAGGCTGCACTCCAGCTCAGTTAGCCTTAGCTTGGGTAATGGCTCAAGGTAATGATATTGTTCCTATTCCCGGCACTAAGCGAGTCAAATATCTGGAAGATAACCTAGGGGCGCTCAAGGTCAATTTGACTGCAGCTGATTTAAAACGCTTGGATGAAATTGCGCCGGTAGGGGCTGCTAAAGGCCTAAGATATGCTCCGGCTGCCATGGCTGCTTATGGTTTCAAAGCTGACCGTGAAATATCTGCTCCCGAAAAAAAAACTAGTTTTGTAGTGCATGGTGGATCAGGAGAAGCCCATGCAGAGGCCCCAACTGCTGCAAAACCTTAAACAGAACAGTGGTTTAAAAGCCAGGCATAGCCTGGCTTTTTTATTGTAAGATTTTCCAAGAGTGGGCCTTGGCATATTGGATCAGGCTGTTACAGTTAGGAAAAACCACGGGGTTGCCAACACAGCTTAACATGGCTAAATCACTGATATGATCGCCGTAGGCATAGCATTGATTTAATTGACTAAAACCCATTGTTTTAATAAAGTTTTTGATGGCATCAGCCTTGCCTTGTCCAATAGTTTGGATGCCTATAATGTCACCGCTTAAAATGCCGTTTTCTATTACAGGGTTAATGCAAAGCGTTGCATCAGCGTTAATATCCAGCTCAATAGGTTTAAGGCAAGGCAGAAAGGATCCTGACACCAATACAATGCCAGCCGATTTATCTTGATGCTGTTTGATTTCATTTAAAATAGCTGAGTGATAAAAATGCGGATTATGTCGTTTTTGGTATTCAAACCATTCCAGGCCAATTTGATTTAATTTATCCCAGCTGTGTCCTTTATATAGCTGATAATAACTCAGATTAACCTGCTCTCTAGCTAAGCCTTGCTCAGCCAGATTTTTTAGCTGCTGATAATGTTGCTGATAAAGGGCTTCTGCCTGCTGAGGCGAATAAATGGCTTGATAATAGAATTTTAAAAAATCAAACATGCTTTTTAAATTGACTAGGGTTTCATCCACATCAAAAAAAGCATAATAAGATTGAGCTGATGTTTTCATATTATTTTGCAGCAAGCCTATGAAATTTAAAGCTGATGTAAGTAATCATGCAGCCGCCTAATATCACCAAAAAGCAGCCCAGCATGGTCATTTCAGTAATTCTCTGTTGCCAGATTATCCATCCTAGCAGGCTTGAAATAGGAACGCTTACGTATAAAAAGGGCGCTAGCAATGCTGCCGGCAGATGATGAAAAGCTTTGGTTAAAGTGCGTTGAGCGATGATGCTGATAAGGCCAAGCAGTAGTAACATTACGATAATAAATAGCCAGTTTTTAGAGGGAATAGAGCGGAAAATAGTGCTGTGATGAAACAATAAAAGCTCTAGGCCAATAATCAATAGAGAGGCTATAGAACTGGTTAGATATTGATAAAACACAATTTTATCAACCGATATTTTGTTTTTAGCTAAATGTCTTAACATCACTTGGGATGCAGCCATCAAGATTCCTGAGGCCATTCCTATCAGGGAAGCTGGAGTAAAAAACTCACCCACTCCAGGGTTGATGACTAATACTACCCCAAGTAAAGAAATGATAATGGCAAGATAGGTAAGAGGGTGGGTTTTTTCATTAAGAAAAATTAAGGCCATTAATGGAATAAAAATCGGGACGGTATTAAACAGTACGGCAGCAACTCCTAAATTGATATGTTCTGAGGCATAGAAAAAACAGAACACAGCTGCGGTTGAAAGCCCGCCTCTGATAAAAAAGAACGGCAGTTGATCGGTTTTAAATTCTTGAAGTCCTTTTTTAAATAATAAGGGCAGCAAAAAAGCCAGCGGAATAGCGTAATAGGCTAACACCTCTATACCGGTGGTGATTTCGGGTGAAACGGCCTTAACAATAGCTGACATTAATGACTGATAAAATGCCACCAACAGCATTAATAGAATGCCCGTATTAATAAATTTCATTGTTATCTGCCTATGCTGCTGTGGTTTGTCCGCCGTCTATATTGATAGTGACACCATTAATATACTGCGCCTGTTCGCTGCATAAAAAACTTACAGCATTAGCAATATCATCAGGTTCGGCCATTTTTTTCAAAGGGTTGATCGAGATGACATTATCAGTAATAGCTTGCGCTTTAATCTGGTTTTTTTGTCCAAGTTCCTGGGTGATTTTGCTCCAAAGCGGCGTATGCGTGGCTCCCGGATTAATGCCGTTGACTCTTATATTGAACTGGGCAAAGTCTCTGGATAGGGCCTTAATTAAATTTCTGATCGCCCCGGTCACCACACTGCTAATAATAAAGCCGGGTTCAGGCTGCACAGACAGTACGCCATTGATTAAAATAATAGAGCCATTGCCTTGTTTGATTAAAGCTTCTGAAAAATATTTTACCAATCGGACTGCGCTCATTAGGCTGGTCTGAATGCCATTGCTCCATGCCGCTTCATCCACTTCTCTTATGGATCCAATCGGTACGATACCCACTGTATTGATAAGCACATCAATCTGCTTGAATTTTTGCAGAACTGACTCTGCCGCATGACGCATGGACTCAGCTTCTGTGGAGTTAGCAGTTTGGGCAAAAAACTCCTGAGAGGGATGAATTGATTTCAAACTGTTTGCAAGCTCGCTTAGTTTTTCTTTATTTCGACCCAATAAAATTAATGAGTAACCTTCCTTTGCCAGTTGCTTACAAATAGCTGAGCCAATTCCGCCATATGCGCCATTAATTAGGGCAAGTTTTTTATGATTTTTCATGATTTTGTCTTATGGTAGATAGTGGTATACAGGCCTCTTTCCCCGCCTGCTATGTACTTTTGCCCCGCCTGTTTGACAATTTCTTGGTAAGAAGCTTTGCTAAAGCCTGATAAATATTGCTGCTCGTCACAATCAAAACCAGAAATGAACATTACGCCAGGTTGGGTGCTTAACAGGCTGTGATAAGCACAGAAGGACTTGATATCCGCTTCTTTTTTTACATGTTCGAATATGGTTTGTCTGCGCCAGCTCAGGTAGTCTTCATAAACCCGAAGCGGTACTTCAATGTATCTTAATTGAATGGAAGCGGTGTTGGGCAAAGGCTGGTTTTGGGCTTTAACCGTTTCCTTTAATTCCAATACCTGTCTTCTCCAGTCAGACATCAGCAAGGGATTGATCTCATTTAAAAAGCTTTGCTCTTGATAGTGCTTGATAATATCAAAGGCCTGTTTAGGGTCCTGAAGCTTCTGTAAGATCACAATGCTGTTTAAGCTTTCTGAATGATAAAACTGAATGTCAGCTAAGCTGCCAATATGTTTTTCCAAAATGCTTAAAACTTGTGAGCTATGTCCTGCTGTAGTCCTAACTTCGCTAAGAAAAATATATTGAGCAGCTTGATTCATAAAAACCCCTTTTAATTTTAAGCTTTTAACCTACTTTTGGTAGCAAAATCGGGGTCTGAGCCCAGCACGCCTGCTTCTGACCAAGAGTCTTTGCCAATTTCGCTGATGTAAACGGTGATTTTATCTAAAGGGGCGCCAGTCACTTGGTGAGTGGTTTGAGTGAGCGACTTTAAAAGTTTTTCTTTTACTTCGGGAGAGGTGGGCCAGGTAGTAACATGAATGATGGGCATATTGATATCCTTTTTTAGGTTTCAAATTCATAAAATGCAGGAGCAGTCAGCTTAAGTTGGGCATGAATGTCTCCGCCTAGGCCGTAGTGACCAATAGCCCCGCCATAGCTCATCTGAGTGCTCATCCATAATACGACAACGTTGATTATACGGTTTCTTTCGGCAAAAGGGAGTTTTTGCGAAGGAAAAGCATTGGGCATGATTGCTTGATAAAAGCCTTTGCCGCGGGAGTCTGTAATAAATACATTAGGTACCCCAAGCGGGCCAGGCCTGCTTGGCTCTAATGGATCAAGATCGTGCTCACGTAAAGCCATGACGGTATAGAGGCTGTTTGGCAAAAGATTTTTGAATTCAAATTCAAATTTTGCCAGTTTTCCTTGGGTGGATACGCGTAAATTTCCGCTCGCCTTAATCCAGTTTGATAAGTACACCGGTTCACAAAGTTTCCTTCCGTCATCAGGCCTTAAGTCTGGAATATAGGCTTGATGAAAAGGCAGGCTAGGGCGGTGTCCGCTAAAGTTTGGACATTGCTCAGGAGCAAATACCATTGGATAATTATTGCAAGGCAAAGGAAGCGGTAAGGTGCAGAGCATTTTGTCATCCTCTGCAGCTAGCTGATTTAAATCCAGGAACTTAATAATCTTATAGGGAAGGTTTTTGCCAAATTCAGGTGTAGGGGAATCTGCGCTAACCAAAGCTGACCCCCATTCCTGTAGGCAAGAGCCATTTTCCATTCTAAGATTTAATCTGCCTATTACGATAAAATTGCCATCTTGGTCCATGACTTCGCTAGGCGGATAAGTAGGGCCTTGGGTGGTAATAGATAGTGCATAGTCTTTTTTAATCATAGGACAAATCTAATCAAAAATGCGCACATTTTCTAGCCTTATTTTTACTAGTGGGGCTAGGTAAGTTACTGTCTTCTACCCCAGCTGAGTGCACTTCAATGGCATTTCTAGCCAGCCTTGCTTCATGATTAGCTAATTTGCTGCCTAAGTAGGCTGAAAAATCAATATTAACAGTCGTGATGAGTTTTTCGTTTTGGATAAACTCAAAGTTCAAGCAGGCGCTTAAGCTGCTAGCATTTTTCTTGCTGAAATCTATTTGCCTGCATTTGATTTTTATATCCAAAGGAAAGGCAAACTGTTGGAATTCCGTCATGATTTTGTTGAGAACAAAATAGTATTTGTTTTGTTCTTCCTGATTTAGGTAATAATGTTCTGTTACTGCCAGCATCATTTGTCTTGCTGCTTCGACTAAAACCATGCCTTGAATATGTTGGCCTGTAACATGATCATCCATTTCAGCGCATTCATCATCAAGTATAAGCAGACTTTCATAGCAAGCTTCAGAAGTTTTAAGTGGGGCCGTGATCATAATATTTTTCAGTTTTGCCTTATGGACCTGTTTCGCACTTTCTTTAAGATAGAGCAGGTGGCTGTTTTTGATCTTAATGACTTCCTGCAAATTTTTTTGTTCAATTTTTTGCAGCAATTTTTGCAAGGATTCGATGTTGACGCCCTGGCCTATAAGGAAGCTGATTTCGCTATGGTTGCCGATAAGAGGATAATCAAGGGATCTTTCAAAATTAGAAATAGTAATGACTTCTTGATTAGAATTTGCAAAACCAGCAAATTTGTCGCCAACGATGTACCTGATTGAATGGCTCATCTGAATTCCCCTCAATTGCAAGTTGTTGATTTATTGTTTGGATTTTATGGGTTAAAGTATTACATTGCTAGTGTTAAAGTTGGAATAATAGAATTAACTAAAGTTAGGTAATAACTGTGATCCCTGCTGATGACATGTTGCTTTTTATCGATATTGTGAATTTCAAAAGCTTCTCTAAAGCGGCTGAAAAACATGGCATTACAGCTGCTGCTGTAAGCAAGAGAATTTCACATCTAGAAGAAAGTCTTGATGTCAAATTAATGACTCGAAGCACTAGGAAATTAACGCTCACTGAAGCGGGAGAAGTGCTTTATAAATATTGCGCTAAGATATACTTAGACCTAGAAGAAGCTTTTTCTGCAGTTATTGATGCCCATGCTGAACCCCAAGGTCATCTTACTATCGTTTCCACTACCAACTTCAGCAACCTCATTTTGGCCCCGCTTTTGCCTGGTTTTCTCAGCCTGTATAAAGGCATCAGCATTAGGGTGTTAATCGAGGACAGTAACCGAATTCCAGAAATTGGATCCTATGACCTGGCTATCCGCACAGGAAAGCTTGCTGATAGCAATGTGATAGCTAGAAAAATTTTAACAGTCAGAATGTTAGTTTGTGCAAGCCCTGAATATATAAAAAAACATGGCTGTCCCGATTCGCCGGATGACTTAGTGCATCATAACTGTATAGATTACGATTATCATCGCAATACCACTGAAATATGGGGCTTTAAAAAAGATGAAAAATTGTATGAAGTTAAGGTAAAAGGGAATCTTTCCGCAAACAATGCTTTGTTTGTTAAACATGCGATATTAAAAGGCCTTGGTATTGCTTGGCTGCCTGACTTTATGGTGAAAATGCTTTGCCTGCTGGGGTGTCTGTTTCACCAAGCAGAGTAAAACCAAGTTTGCTATAACATCTTTGAGCTCGAAAGTTGTCAGGAGCTACATCGATCATTATTTTATTAATTTGAGTATTAGTAAAAATTTCTTCCTCAATAAATTGCTTAAGCAGTCTTGGGCCATAGCCTTTGCTGATATATTCAAGCTCACCGATATAAAGATCAAGCCCAACTGTATTGGGATCAGAGTTTGGCCACCAGCCCTGGCCGACGCAGTTTGCATAATAATAATGGATATAGCCAATGGGTTTGCCGTGCAGACTGATGATAAAAGCGAAGATATAATCTGAAATCATATACCGCAAATATTTGCTTCTTATTTTTGGGTATTCAGGAATTCCGCCCCAACGTTCTGCAACATGAGGTTTACAGAGCCATTGAAAAATCAAATCAATGTCTGTTTCCTTGATGGCTTGAAATTTAAATGCCTGCATGTTTCTCCGCGAAATAAGATTGGCTGACAGAAACGCATCATAGCACTAATAAATCGCCTAATTACATTGTTTTTGTTAATAGTGTTATTACAATTACATATCTAGTAAAGGTAATTAAACAAAATATGATTAAGGAGAAGCAAGAAAACCAAATTATCACCGAAGCAACTGTAATGAGGCAATCATGTTAATATCATACTCTGATCGTAATACAGAACTAGATATATTGCTTATGGCTTACAACAGTCTAACCCCAACAGAAAAAACCTGTGTTGAGTGGTTGCTAAAGGGAAAGACTGCCCCTGAAATTGCGCTTATTCTTGAAAAATCCAGTAGAACGGTGGAAAAGCAGATCGCTTGCCTAAAAGACAAATTGGACTCTGTTACCCTGTTCCAATTGGGGGCTAAAATAGCAAAAATCTATCAGCAAGTTAATTTCAATTAAGTATCAACTCGCCGGCTTGATGATTAGAAACTTGTAAGCTGTTGAGCCAAACAGTCCGAGCTGCATGAAACTCTTCTTTATTAGGGGCTGCAATAACATCGCTTAGCATGGAAAGCATTTTGGCTTCTGCCCTTTTTTCCTGGTTGTCAGCTGTGGGGCTGACAGAGTTTAGACAGCTAAGTCGGTTTCCTATATGGTAAGTGGCTTCAATTAAAGGCTTGCCGTTAAGAACAAAAGATTCAATGGCTACCATGACCGCAAAGAAAGTAACCAGCTTAGGGAATAATAACCACTCATAGGCATGTGCTAAGGAAAAATGCTCAGGCCTTTGTATAAGATTGGCACCTGTGATGGTCATAAATACCACGGCAAACACAGTGCTGGCATTGATTCCATATAGGATGGCCGCGAATATAAGATTTTTAAGAGCAGCTTTGAATCTGTTAGCAGGAGCGGATTCGCTTACTTCGCTGATCAGCCTGGCTGGAAAGCTATATAGGCTTCTATCTGCATATTGCTTGGCATAGAAAAAATCAAAATAAGAATTAGGTGAATTAAACAGCATGGCAATATACCACTTGCTAAAAATTTCCCCATAAAAACTAAGGCCAATTCCAGGATTGCTAGCATCCATCATCATGGCAGTTGTCGCCATAATTTCAGAAAATGCCAAAAGAAAACTGAAGGTAGACAGAGCCCGGCGAAAACCAATTTGGGCCAATTCTGGCGCTTTAGCCAAGTTGTTAATGGAGTGTTGGCAGGCCTCAAAAGAGCTTAAATCTAAAGTTTGAAGAACCCGCTGATTGGTTCGGCTTAGCAGATTCTTGTTATTGATAAATCGGATTTCAGTTAAGACATGCTGCAAATGCTTTCTTTCATGTTTTAAGTAAGATTGACTGTTGCGTTGGCAGCATCTTAAGCCGGGGGATAAAAAGGGTTCAAGCATGGTATAGGTATAGAGTGAAATGTTAAGCGCTAGAAAGCCTGTATTGGCTGCCATCTTCCACCAGTTATAATCAGAGCCTTGAGCAATCACGCCTTCATAAAATCCTGAATATAGGTGCATACAAGCCATGGTTGCCATAAAGCCTATAGGTATAAACAACAACGCAATTTTGCTTAAAACAGACGGAGGATAAGTCCTATCTGATAAGTCGTTGATGCAGTCTTTGCTGGCTAAGAAATAAAAATAGCTATTGATGAGACCGCCCATAATGGCAAAATAAATTTGCGGGGGAACAGGGCCTGAAATATTAAGATAGTAATAACCCATATAAACGACAGGAGCTATGCAGGAAAATAAAATCAAATCTCGAGTAGCGATAGGTTTTATGACTTCAGGCTTAAGGTTTACTCTTATTGCTTGAACCAGCCTTGAGTATTCCGGTAAAGGGCTTTCTGGTTCATTATCTGTTAAAAGCCTGGCTTGCAGGGCGCTCATTTCAATGGCAGTATTCATATTGATCTCAATCTAAGTTCACCCCGTACTTCACTTGAAACCAAAGCTTGCTGAGTAATGCATTATCTGTGCCGACAGGGTTGTGGACGGTAAACAATTTTTTTGTAGTTAAATCCTGCTGGGTTAATTCTGCTTGGATTAAAGTTGGGGTCAAATAGGGGGTGGTATTATCCATGGCATTAGGTTGCATCAAGTAATTGCTAATTGCTCCCATGTTTTGAGCTTGCATTAAGTAATTAATAAACTTCAAAGCAGCTTTAGGGTGAGGTGCATTTTTAGGAATCACCAGCATATCAAACCACACCATAGTTCCCTCTTTGGGTATAACATAGCGAATATCAACTCCGCTATGAGATTGGTTTGCCAGCTGCTGAGCTCTTAAGACGTCACCGGAATACCCAATAGCAATGCAAATATTTCCTCCCGCTAAGTCATATATATAGCGATTGTCATCAAAATAAGTAATGTAGGGCCTTAAGGTCATAAGGTAGTTAGCGGCTGTATTCAGGTCTTTGGGGTTTTCACTGTTAGGGTCCATTCCCAAATAAAACTTAGTTAAGCTAAAAACGACATCGCTGTCATCTGAATAGGAAATCCCGCAGCTTTGTAATTTTTTTAGGTAGATGGGATCAAATAGAAATTTCCAGCTATCAATTTTGACATTGGGGCCTAAGACTTTGGCAATCATTTTCTCATTATAGGCAATCCCCGTTGTTCCATAGGAATACACTATTCCATAGCTATTGTTAGGGTCGCTCTGGGAGGCTATTTTATATAAAGCTTTATTAATGTACTGATAATTAGAAAGTTTAGATTTGTCGATAGGCTGAAGCAGGCCTGCTTTGCTTTCGCCGATCACGTCTGCATCATTCAAAACAGCCAGATCGTACATATTGTTTTTCATGGTTAACAGCGCTCTTAACATGTCCTCAGAGTCAAAATAGTTTTGATTTACTTTAGTGTCAGAGCTGCGGCTGTAATCAGGGATAACATTTGGCGCGATATAATCACCCCAATTTAAGAAGTTGATTGTGTTGTTATTTGCATAGCTTATGGCTGAATTAAATATCAACAACAATACCCAGCCAATATTTTTCAAAATGCGAGTCAACATTGCAAAATGGTGGTATTTTAGCGTGAATTTGTTTATATCATTTAAGGGGGGTTAAAGCTAGTTTTATTTAAGGGCTTAGGCTTGGTCAGTCATTGAAATTTCTTTTAGCTTGAACAAGCACGCCGCAAATTTTATCGTCTTTATTCAGCAACTGCATGTTAAATGCAATAAGCTCCGGGCTAAGAGGCTTAATATAATAAGTGTTCATGTCTATAATAAGCTGTCTTAAAATGGCCTCGGGATAAGAATTAGGCTTAACTACCACGTAGCTCCTGTCTTTGGGCTCTTTGTCAGGATCTATAATAATGCTTGTGCCTATGCTAAATACCGGCTCCATAGAAGCATCTTTTATCATTAGGGCATAAGCTCGCTCTCCAGTTTTAGCGTCAGTACTCATGCTCTCTGAAGTAAAACGGGTCCTGTCTTGGGCTGGTAACTCTAACCAATCACTTACTTGCTTCCAACTGAGTATCGGAACAGTGCGCAAAGCAGGTTCTTTTGTGCCTGCTAGCTTAAGAAATGGAATAGACTCCAGGCCGCGTAATTGATTAACTGTTATCGAAAAAAAATGCGCAATGGGCTCTAGGGTGTTCAGATGAGGGCGAGAAGTTGTTCCGGCAACTATTCTTTGAATGGTCGGCTGAGGTACCTCGGTTAAGCGGGCAAGCTCGGTTACTTTAATGTTTTTTTCAAACAAAAGCCTGCTTAATATTTCGCTCATTTTATTTTTATGCATTTTTTTATTATTTCATATCCAGAGTAGATTGCCAGATCTTTTTATTCAATTCTAACATAGGAAATAAATTAATGAATAAAATATTCATAATATGCTTGACATTGCCTTGATAAATGAATTAAAAATGAATAAAGAAAGAAGGAGCTTAGGAGATTTGCTATGAAGGAGTCAGCTATTGGTGAGGGCAAGCAAGCCAATATGCCTAGCCGCCTACCCAATATAGTCGCTTATCCCACCATTTTAATTGGAAGTGCAGCTTATTTTTTTAATGCAATGAGCGGCAGTAATAGCATGAGGTTTTTCCTGGGAGAGGCAGCTAATGCATCAGGCGTAAAAATAGGGTTGTCGGTTTGGGCCGCTGTGAGTTACCTGCCATTTTCTTATGAAACCTTTACCGGAAAGCTTTTATTAAAACCTGTTAATGCTTTTGGCTGGCTAAGTTCTATTTTATCCGTTTTAGCATCGGCTTCATTTTATACCTCGGCTTATGCGGGCAGTGTTTTGCTTTCTTCCTCACAAGAATTAGCTATCAGCATAGGGCTTATTATGTTTTTATATCGTTCAAGCTATGCTATTAATTCAGCTAATTTATTTGCCGATCGCTTAATTAAAGTGCTGCTTGATATTGAAAGCTCAATTCGTGAAAAAAGCTTTGTTAAGGGTTTAATGGCCTTGCTCTGTATTATTACTGTATTGGGTTATGCTGTCGGGACTACAGATACTTCTTGTGCAGCCTTTAAAGACTTGTTTAAGCTTGTGCTAAATGATGTTGCCAGTACTCGGATAGGGCAGACTTTAAGTGTATTTGCAGCTGTTGGAACACTGCCATTTACCTTGCATGCCACCCATCGAGGTTTGTGCCACTATGTGTTGACAGATAGTCAGGAGGTCCCGCCAAGAGATAGATATACCTGGTTGGCAACTTTGCTGGTCTTGCCTTTGGTTTTGGGGGTTATGGGTTCGGCTATGATGGAAAATGGTGATATGTTTAGCTGTTTGGGGTCTTGGACCAATATATCGAGTTTGATCTGTTCAAGTATTTTTGCAATATGTGCCACGGCCCCTAGCGCAGCCCAAGGATTGAGAGCTGTTAATTACTCTGCGGTATTTTATCGCTGTTCAAGACAATCCAAGCAAGTAACAACTTATGAGGCGTTTAAAGAGCAGCCTTATTCTATTAATCAGGCCCATGAAACAACACATCTTTTGAGCCGAGTGCTTGAAGCTTAGATTAGAAACTGTGGACCTTTGTTTTTTAAAGTAAGGCCCGCTTGGATATACCAGGGATCTTTAGCTTCATGGCATGCCACTTTTTTGATGTAGACTTGTTCTGTCTTGCTGAAGCTTTTAAATAGGCGTTCATTTTCATAAATTTGCCAAGCAAATAAATACATTGCTTTATGGCCATGACTTGCTCGATAACAAATAATACCTGGCCCAATCAATGAGCTAATATAATTTCGTCTGGATTTAAGCATAATTGGTCTCAAGTTTTATAAAAATGTTTATTTTTTTAAATACATTACCATTATGTATTTATATTTATCAAGAATTCTCGGTGAAATAACAATATATTTTCAAAAATATAGATTTTTTCTTGAAATATTTGTAAATTAATAAATACTTTCCCTTTAACTATATAAAATATGAGCAATAGAATTATTAAAGCTGACTTAGGCAATTTATCTCAACGACTAAAGTTTCTTATGGATACGGCAGGCGTTAAGCAGGTCCATCTTGCCTCAAAGCTTGGCGTGACCCCTCAGGCTATCAATCATTTATGCAATAGTAATGCTAAATCTTCCAAGCATACCAAAGAGATCGCTAGGTTATTGAATGCCAATGAGAAGTGGCTTGCATTTGGCGATGGCGGCCCTTTTGAAGAAAAGCCGGACAAAGCAAAGCAAACTAGCCAGACTGTCCCGGTGTTTTTTCTAGACCAACTAAAGAAAATTAAACTCCAAGCGGATATTTATAAGCTCAATCCAGTGGAATATCACTGGAGCAGTGAGTCTACAGATGAAGCCTTTGGGGTTTATGTTAATGACAACAATTTGGCGCCACGCTTTGAGCAAGGTGATATTGTTGTTTTAAAGCCAAGCCATGATGTCAAAAATGGAGCGCTTGCTCTAGTATATTCTAATGAGCTTAATAAATTATTGTTTTGTTACTTATATATCAACGCGACTAAAAATCTTATTTGTGGTTTTGTGCCTCAAGATAGCCTCGGCATTTTTTTGATCACAAGTGAGGATATAATTTATGGCATTTTTCAGGAATCTTTTAAAAAAGCACAAGGCTAGAGGGAAAATATGGCTAGAACGATTGCTAGAGTGGTACATGACATCAAACCATCGGTAGAAACCATTAACGAGCTTGTTAATGTGTTGGAACAAATTGCAGGGCATTCCGATGATAAAAAGCTTTCAAGCCAACTTAAAGAAGGCCTGCATAAACTTAATGAATTAATTGAAACGGTCAAAGATTACTTAGAAGAGCTTGATACTGAAGCTAAACGAAATGGAATATTAAAATAGCGCATTGAAAAGGATAGCGATGACTAGGCCCTTGTTCTCATTTCGGGTGGTGGCTATATGTAGCCTTGCTCTTTCTTGTGTTCTTATTACAGCTTTATTATTAAGGCTGGACTCTCTGCCTATGCTAAGCATAGCCGGCGTAGTGCAAATAGTATTTTATATTTTGTCGCTTAATTTGCTAAGAAAGGTGCAGTACAATTTCATTAAGCCTGAAAAATTGATTTTTTGGTTATTGCTGGCTATGTTGGCGGTAGTTATCGTAAAAGACTTTACCGGTGATTATATTGAAATCATCATGCAGGAGGCTGCAATATTTGCCAATAAGCCTTCTAATATGCATGAAGCAGTAGCCTATGACATTTACCTATCAATTAGGGCGATGGATTTGTTGGTCTACCTGTTATTGCTTGGATTTTTATTTCTGTTTTTAAGACGATTTTCTTGGCAACAGTTTGAGCAGGGTAGGGCTAAAATTTTTATCATACTGTTGTTTTGTATTTTGCTGGCGCTTTTTAATTACAGTCAGCCGCAAAGGTTAGATTTCTCAAGTTTCTTTTCTATGTATAACTATTTTTCAATTTTGTTGAAAATCACCATTTTTACGATAGTTATGTACTCCTTGATGCATAGTAAAAGCCGTAGTTGGGACTTGCTTTCAAGCAGTATTATTATTTTGATAGCCGGCCAGTTTGTTGCCTATTTTTATTATGCCTATCATGTTCTTACTGATATTGAATACTTGCCAGATGTGACTTGGTTTTTATCATCATTTCTTACCTTCTTAGGCCTTTATCACATGTATTACTATAAGGACTATCAGTGTGAGAATTGGTTTGTAGCAACAAATTCATTGGAAGCAGAGCTCGGATTTGGGACTTTTTTAATTTCAGCAGCAAGCTTAATTATGTTTTTCATTTTGGCCTATAGCTTTGAGTTGATTAATGGCAGGAGGTTTTTGTGGCTGTTTTTGTTTGTGATGGGATATAGTTTGGCAGCGGTTTTCGCCTCTAAACAAATGGCCCGCTCATTCGCAAAACCATTTACTCAGTTGCAGAACAACATGGAAGAAATGATGGCGGCGGCCTCCACGCCGAAAAAGCCGCAAAGCTTTGAATTAAAAGAGTTTAATTTCGTACAAAACTTTATCTATAACCGTTTTTTAGAATATACCGCGCAAGCTGAAAAAATTAAAGCCATGGGACAAAAGGCAGTCCAGGTAGCGCATGATATTCGCTCTCCTGCTGCAGCCATTATGATGCTGGCAAAAGAAAGTATCAGTCTGCCTGAAGAACAGCGTATATCCTTAAGAGAAGCTTCTTCTCGCGTACAAGATATTGCCAATAATTTGTTGAGTGATTATCAGGAAGGCGAGGTGTTAGCCACTGCCAGCATCTTAATGCTCTACCCGGTGGTTTCTTCTCTTATTTCTGAAAAAAGAGTGCAATATCGAGAGCGGGTTGTTGAATTTAATATTGAGGCAGAAGGTGCTTATTTTGCGCATATCAAAGTTAATGACCAAGATTTCAGGCGCTTGCTTTCCAACGTCCTTAATAATTCACTTGAGGCTATTGCTAGAGAACATGAAGCCAAGATCACTGTTGAGATTAAAATAAAAGGCCAGCAAATTTCACTTTATATTTCAGATAATGGGCCTGGTATACCCGTAGACATTTTAGGCCAATTAAATGCAGGCGATGGGATGTCTACCAAACATGACGGCCCTGGCTTGGGTTTAAAACAGGTCCGTGAATTTATGTTGAAGCATAAGGGTAGTTTTAGAATAGAGTCTGAATTGGGTGTGGGGACAAAAGTCTGTCTTTGTTTTAAGCTGGAAAAAACCCCTTGTTGGCTGGCAGAAGAAATATCCTTTCTTCCAGAAGGGGAAATCATTATTTTGGATGATGATATTACGATTCATGGCGCCTGGTGCAGGCGTTTTGACTGCCGGATTAAGCAGTTTCCGCAATTGAGCATTAAATATTTTCAGGAGGCGACAGCCTGTCTTGAATATCTGCAGAGCCTTTCCCCTGAAAAGGCCCGGCACTCCTTATTTTTAAGTGATTATGAACTGATAAGGCAGGACCTTACAGGCTTGGACCTCATTGAAACCATCAAGATTGGTAGGGCTATTTTGGTGACGAGTTATTATGACCATCTTAGTATTGTTAAACGCTCTATTCTTGCCCAGGCAAAAATTCTGCCTAAAACTTTAGCGCCTGAAGTGCCTGTCCTGTTAGAAAGTTTAGTTGAGCCTATAGCAAATGAAGCTGATCTGATTTTGTTGGATGACCAGGTCCAATTAGCTGCAGGTATTCAATATTTGGCAAAAACCAGAAATAAAAAACTGGTGATGTATTCCAATCCCTATGAGCTTTTTGAGCAACTCCACTTATACTCTAAAGCTATTCCTATCTGTCTTGACTATGATCTCGGTCTGCCATTGACTGGGGCGGATATCGCGGCTCGCTTATATGAAAAAGGCTATACCCGGCTTTATCTTGCTACAGGTTATCGCATGGAGCAAAAAGACTGGCCGGATTATTTGCAGGTACTGCCAGATAAAATGGCCTTGCTTAATATAAATTGTTGAAGCTGAGATTTTTTTAAGGCTTTGCTGCAGCGGTGCCAGATCCTTCGGCAGTTTTTGGGGAAGAACTTGAACTTAAGGGCTTTGTAACATTGCCCCAAGCCGTAGCTGAAGAAAAGCCAACTCCAGCAGACGCTGAGCTATCATCTTCACGTGCATCAAAGCTTGCGGCATCACCGCCGGCAATTCCATATAACTTTTCCCAAGTTGCTGACTTGTCGGCAAAACAAATCAGCTTAAGCTGCTCTTCGTTATAGCCTTCATCAGATAACTGTTTCATTGTATCGTTAAAAGCAGAGCTGTGTTCCATGGTTCCGCTATATAAAAAAACATGAGTATCTGGATAGCTCTCAATCAGCCGTTTGATTAAATCTAATAAAGGCAGGGCTATCCCTCCACTTCCAAGATTTGCCTCAATTACTAAGGCTTTTAAATGTGACTTGTTTAGAACGCCCACTGCTTTCTCAATTTCATAAATGACTTCTTGTGCTATCGATGGGGATCGAGTGGGTGTGTGAGCAGTATAGTGCTGTTCAATAATGCGCCATTCTCGCTGTAAAAATTGACGCCTTAGCCTTCTATTAATCGACTCTCCGCTATGGGATAAA
>JARDZR010000024.1 GCA_029240715.1 Gammaproteobacteria bacterium | reverse complement strand
TGGCAAGCACTTAATACCAAACCCGTTAAGGCGATAAATGTTAAAACAAATGCAGATAAAATTCTCATGGCTATCCCCAATAGTTGTCCTATTGAATGTAGCAAAGCTTAGAATTTTTGCAATGTTATCATTTAAAATTTGTCACTTAGCCTCATAAAACACGCTGGCTGAACTTAAAGCCAAAATATTATTTGCCAGGCTGATCTTGCCAAAGAATTTTATGGAGCTGGATCTGAAACCTAACCGGCAACTGATCGTGCACAATCCAGTCCGCCAAAGTGGTGCCTGATAACTCCTGATAGCTTGGAGAAAACAGTACTTCGCATTTATTGGCTAAATCGTATTGCTTCATCATGGCAACAGACCAGTCATAGTCTTCCCTATGACAGATCACAAACTTAACCTGATCTTTTTTATTGAGATGTTGAATATTTTCATAAAGATTTTTAGCGCATTCTTTGGAGCCCGGTGTTTTTAAGTCCACCACTTTAGTGACCCTGGAATCAATTTCTGAAACATCTAATGCGCCACTGGTTTCAATAGAAACTTCATAGCCTTCATCGCATAATCGACTCATTAAAGGCAAGCAATTTTTTTGGGCCAAAGGCTCGCCACCCGTGATAGTGACGTGCCGGACTTGATATTTTTTAAGCTCAGAAACAATTTGCTCCAATTGCATTTTTTTACCGCCTTTAAAGGCATAGGCAGTGTCGCAATAGCCACAGCGCAACGGGCAACCTGTCAGGCGCACAAATACGGTAGGCAAGCCCACAGTACGAGTTTCACCTTGTAATGATAGAAAAATTTCTGTAATTCTGAGTTCCATAACATGTCCTATTTTAAGCGACAAATCTTATCATATTTTTGCTCGATTTTCTGCACTGTGCGACATTGCCAAAAACAACCTGGTTATTTATTATACAGAAATACTATCATTATGCGGCTTCTAGCAAACTGGTATAATAATGTAGCGTTAGCCTTGTTTCACAAGGACCCAGCCCATGATTAAAGATATCGAGTATAAATATTTATTGGTAGCTATTTATACTGCCGTGCTATTTTTAGATCGACTCGATGTCAGCATTGTTAACGTCACTTTGCCGACTCTGGTCAACTATTTTCATGCCAGTATTGAGGAAACCCAATGGGTCAGCACCGCTTTTCTTTTAGCTTTAGCCATTTCAATTCCCATCAGCGGCTGGCTTGGCGATAAATTTGGTCTGAAAAAGGTATTTGTCCTGGCCATTGCACTTTATGGCATAGGTTCAAGCTTATGCGCATTTTCCCCCAATATGCTTTTTATCATTATCTTGAGATTTATCCAAGGAATGGGTGGAGGCATGCTAATTCCAGTTGGCATGGCCATGGTATATCGTGCCTTTCAGCATTCTGAATATGCTCATGTAACAAGCATCACCTTTATTCCTTCTTTACTCGCCCCCGCTATTGCTCCTTTTTTTGGAGGCTTAATGCTACAACTTTGGGGCTGGCAATCGGTTTTTCTCATAGTTGGGCCGATTTGTTTGCTGGCAGCTATTGCTTCGATGTTGATTATCAAAGAACAGAAACATGCTGTTGGCCCTCTTGATTGGGGAGGCTTTATTTTAGGCGCATCTTTTTTAATCAGCTTACTTTATTGCATTTCTGTTTTGGGAAAAAATGGCTTAAACAATACCACCATTATCCTGTTGCTTATTGCACTAAGCTTAATTACCGCTTTAATTTTGCACGAAAAGCACAGTAGCCACCCTCTTATTAACTTAAACTTTTTTAAGAGCCATTTATTTGTACAGGCCAATCTTATTCAGCTGGCTTTTCAGATATGTCACTATGGCGCTATTTTCTTAATTGCTCTTTATTTACAGACTGGTATTGGTTTTACCACCGTTAACAGTGGCTTAATTTTGGGGCTGCAAGCGATTGGCGCCATGCTTAGCTGCCGCTATTCAGGCAAGTTATTTAACCAATACGGCCCCGCATTTCCTCTCAGTTTAGGCTTGATTGGCATTGCTTTCTTTACTCCGCTTGTTTTATATATTACTACGCCTGACCAAGCTGTTCTGGCATCGGTTCTATTGTTTATCCGCGGCATATTTCTTGGGCTTTGCGGAACGGCTATTCAAACTGCCAGCATTATTGACTTTGAAAAAACGACAGTGGGAAGGGTCAGCTCTATATTCACCGCCACTCGGCAAATAGCGATCAGTATCGGAATATGCCTATCTTCTTTATTTATAAGCTATGGGCTTTATCAAAATGACACTGATATGTTTAGCATCGATCCAGGCATGACTTATGACATATTCCATTATGCTTTCTATATGCTATCGGTAGTAGCCATTTTCGGTATATTGGTAACAAGGACTATTGATAATCAAAGCGTTTTGAACAAAATGCAGCACGAATAAAATCATTTTTACTTTGAATAATGATATCGGCACTTAATGACATAGCTGTTGTATGGTTTTAGCAAGTGACTGACGAGCCGCAAAAGCGGCCTGTCAGCATGCAACTACACGGGAATTGAAAACCCTTTATTGCATGCTGTTAAGCTGTGTTTGTGCCGCCTGTGCTGATTGAGTATTGGGATATTGCTTTAATATTTTTTGGAACATCTGTTTAGCATGGGCAGAATCACCATAAGCTAAATAAATCATACCCAATTTTAACATGGCATCAGAAGCCTTATCGCTATTCGGGCTGCTGATGACCTGTTGGAAATTCTGCGAAGCTTGATCAGGTTGGCCCTGCACTAAATAAAGCTCCCCTAACCAGTAATGAACATCTGGGGCCATATTACTTTTTGGGAATTGAGTCATAAAATTATTAAAAGCCTGAATGGCTTGATTATATTGGTGTTGCACTAACAAATTGTACGCATTTTGAAATGCTGTCATTTCCTGCTTGCTGGCTGGAACGCTACTGGCAACCTGGCTAACAGGTTTGTCTTTAGCCTCATCCAGTTTAACCCTCGCCTCAAGCTCTACTACATTTTGCTGAACAGAGGACAGCTGCTTTTGTAACTGGCTTACTTGGAAATTTAACTGTTCAATTTGACCTTGCAAATTGGTGATATAACCGCCTAAGCTCTTCGCTTGGTTTTGCTGGCTAATTAAATACTGCATTTGATTTTCAACCTGGGTCACTCTCTGATCCAAAGTTAAATCACTATTTGCCGGCAAGGCCTGAGCCTGAGAAGTATCGGTAGAACTGTCGGTAGCAGCACTAGGGCTGCTGACCGATACAGTATCAGTATTAGGGTCATAATTCGCAATGGGTGCAGCCGCCATACAAGCGCTGGCTACTAGAGATAGAGCAAAACCGCATCCAATCCGAATTAACCTCATTACTGACCGCTCCCTTGGCAAGTTTGACCATAGATAATTTCAGTGCGACGATCTAAAGCATAAGCTTTTCCAACATTACCGCCAAATTGAGCTGGGTTAGCAGCCGGTCTTAGCTCGCCATAGCTTACTGTACAAATTTGGCTAGCTGAAACGCCTTGTTGTAAGAAGTAATCTTTAACTGCATTGGCACGACGTTGACCTAAATGGAAGTTATAGTCTTGGCTTCCGCTAGGGTCAGTGTTACCTGTTAACAAAACATGCAAACCTGGGTTTTGCAGTAAAACTTGAGCATTTTGATTCGCTATTGTTGTCGCTTGAGCGTTCAAGTTATACATATCAAATCCGAAATAAACTTTTTTAGGCAAATTAGCCACTGCTGCTTGTTGCTGAGCGGTTAAGCCTGCATAGGTGGATTGTCCACTAAACTGAGCAGCGCCAGCAACTCCATGAACCTGATCTCCATTATTTGCAGAACCTGTGCTCCACCAATGGCCTGTGCTTCCACCTGGTTTAGTTGCACTGCTACAAGCAGTTAAAGTTAATAAAGCAGCTGCTATAGCACAAATTTTTAATGAATTTTTCATAATTTCTCCTAAATTGAGTTTAATTTAAAAATGGCGACCAGGCAGGAGACTGGACCGTTCCTTCTGTTGCTGGCAATTTCAATTGTACTTTACCATCTATAGAGGTTTCTGCCAGTATTCCTTTTGCTCCGTCATAATTAGCGTAGATGACCATACTGCCATCAGGTGAAACCGATGGAGATTTGTCTAGTTGGCCATGGCTAATAATACTAATCTTATTAGTAGAGGGATTCAATGTGGCAATTCTAATTGCTCCATTCGCCTGCGCTTGATTCATAATAACAATTTCCTGACCATTGGCCGTATAAACTGGAGCAAAGTTTTGTGCCCCATCAAAAGACAGCCTACTAACTTGTCTGCTAGCTAAGTCTAGTTGATATATTTGTGGGCTTCCACCTCGATCTGAGTTAAATATCAATGACTGCCCATCTGGCGACCAGCAGGGGGATGTGTTATTGGCAAAATTGGTATATCGAGTAAGCTTACGGTTACTCAAATTCATAATATAAATATCGCTGTTTGCCCCGCTGCCTTTTGACAAAGCCATTGCCATAGACTTACCATCAGGCGACCAAGCAGGCGCGCTGTTCATTCCGGGAAAGTTAGCAATAATTTTCCGGGTACCGTTGCTTAGCGAAATGCTATAAATTGCCATCCGGTTATTGATATAGCTGACATAGGCTAATTGACTGCCATCAGGCGACCACTGAGGGGTGGCGATAGGGTTGCCAACTTGGCTTAATAAAACCTGAGGATTAAAGCCGTCTTCATCTGAAACAACTAAGCGATAAGTTGGATTCTCAGAGTCGGGCTGAATCACATCAACATAAGCTAAACGAGTACTAAAATATCCCCGATTACCGGTAATGGTTTGATACACAATATCGCTGATATGATGGGCCAATGCTCTTAATTGGCTGGCAGGTATATTGTTAAACTTCTCATCAATCAGCGGACGACTTCCAAGCAAACTTAACAGGTCGAAATTAACCTGATAAGTGCCGTTAGCGTTCTGATTGATCTGCCCCAATAAAGCATATTCAATTCCTGTATCAGCCGCTGTCCAGGCTTGCCAGTTAAACTGAGTAAGTTGATGCGGTTGGGCTGGCATTTTGTTAAGTGCTAACAAATCAAACCTTCCCGAATTAGCTAAATCATTGGAAATCACGCCGGACATTCCATTTGGCAAATTAGAATTTTGCAAATCAGCTCCAAATGGCACTACTGCAATCGGATAAGGCTTATCTACTCCCTGGGTAATACTAATGGTTAAATCAGCCTGTGCGACCGAACAGAAAAAAGCCATTACACATAATCCCCGGATAAACAGTTTTTGCACTTAGGAAGCTCCTTGATTGCTGAATGGTAATGTTAAGCTCATGAAATCTTTTATCAAACTTGGATCTTGCGGTAAAGGCAATGGCGAAGATTTTCGCACCGCCAGAATAGCCTGTCTATCAAATGTTGGATTGCCGCTAGATTGCAGTAGGCTTACCGATAGCACATTGCCATTTTGATCCAGCTCAATATGCAAAGTAGCCGTTAAGTTCTGGCTTGGATTAAATTGGTTAATCCAATTCGCTCTAATGCTTTGTTGAATCAAAGCCATATATTGTTCTTTTAAACTAACCAATCGTTGCTGAGCAGCTGCGGCAGCTTCCTGTTGCTGCTGGGCCTGGATGTTTGATTGGATACTGCTTAAGGCCATGGCCTTTAAAGCGGCAGCAGCCTGTTGTTTTTTAAGCTCCAGCGCTTTTTGCGCTTCAACAATTTGGTTTTTGGTTTTTTGCTTTTTCGCTACAGTCTGCGCTTTAGGCTTTTTGGGTAAAGAGCTCGGTTTTGCAATGTCAGCTTGCTTAGACTGAATTACCGGCGTCTTAGTTTGGGGCTGTGAAACCGGAACGGGTTTGGGTTGCGGTTTAGAAACAGGCTTAGGCTGTGGCGCTGGAACAGGTTTCACCGGCACCGGCGCTGGCTTAGGCTGTGGCGGTGTGGGTTTCACTGGAGCGGGGGAAGGCGGTGGTGGAACGGGCTGGGCCTTGGGGACCGTAGAATCAGAAGGCGCTACAAAAGTAGCATTCACAATATTGACTTTCGATGGCCCATTTAATTGAAATACTTTGGGCGTTTTCGGAATATTGACGACTAGCAATAGAATAATCAGCAAATGCAAAGCCAGAGAGATCCAAAAGGACCTGTCTTTTGCAGCCAGCTTTTTTTTAAGCGCCCGTATCGTGAGAACCATCGGTCATCAACCCTACACTTGGAGCACCTGCTTGCTGTAAAATCACCATGGCATTCACCACCTTGCCGTATTCGACACCTTGGTCCCCTCTTACATAAACCTTACGATCAGGATTTTGCTGCAAAGCCCCTTTTACGGATTGGCTTAACACAGCTGAGGTAATAGGAAGGTTAGGATTGCCCGCTATATTTAAAAAATAAAGCCCTTGCGAATTAACCGTGACGATGACAGGAGTTTGCTTTTCAGGAGGCAGAACATTGGCTGCAGCCTTTGGCAGGCTTACCTTAACCCCCTGGGAAAGCAAAGGAGTGGTCACCATAAAAATAATGAGCAATACCAGCATGACGTCAATATAAGGCACGACGTTCATTTCTGAGATTTTTTGTCGACGGTTACGCTTACGCAACATAGTTAGTTGTCCTGTTCATCATGGGTTTTTATCCCATTAAGCTGCCGATAGACTATGCCGACAAATTCTTCTGCAAAATTATCATAGCGATTCAATAATTTTTCAGAGCTGGCTACAAAAACGTTATAAGCAATGCTGGCAGGAATAGCGACAAACAAACCCATCGCGGTAGCAATCAAAGCCTCTGAAATGCCGGGGGCCACTTGTGATAATGTGGCTTGCTCAACGCTTCCCAGCGCAATAAAAGAATGCATAATGCCCCATACCGTACCGAATAACCCTACATAAGGGCTAACAGAGCCGATAGTTGCCAAAATACTTAATTGGTTTTCCAAGCGATCGCTTTCACGGGCCAAAGCAACTCGCAAAGAACGCTGCACTTCTTCAACAATGCTTGCTGCTGGCATTTTATGAGCTTCACGAAGCCTATTAAAAGCCTTATAGCCGGCATGAAATACAGCCTGAATGCCCTGCTCGCTTTCTTTACTTGGCTTATATAATTTGGAGATATCCGCCCCGCTCCAAAACTTATCTTCGAACTGCTCGCTTTCCCGCTCAGTATTTTTCAATAAGCTGATTCTTTTTATAATAATGCTCCAGGAGCCGATTGAAACCATCAATAACAATAGCATCACGCATTTTACAACGGGATCAGCCCCGACTATTAAAGCCCAAATTGATATATTTGTTCCCACACTTACTCCTTACAAATTTTTAATATCTCAGCCGGTATGCATTTTGGCTTAAGATGTTCATCTACACAAGCAACCTTTATTTTAGCTTCACAAATAAGCGCATGCGGTTCAGTTTTGCGATAGATCTTTTGCAAAAAGACCATACTGCATTTTTTGGATTCAATAAGCTCTGAATAAATCACAATTTCATCATCTAAAAACAAGGGACGCTTATAGGCAAGCTCAACCTGACAGACCGGAAAAATCAATTGGTTTTTTTGCAGTTCTTGCAAACTAAAACCGTACTCACGTAGCCATTCGGAACGCGCCCGTGAAAAAAAACTCAAATAGTTAGGATGATACACCAAGCCACTGACATCGGTGTCTTCGATATAAACTCGCATACTAAAACTGTGCTGCATTATTTTGACTCAAACTGATCTTTAGGGAGTTTTAAGCCAAAATGCTCATAAGCATGGCGAGTGGCTACTCTGCCGCGTGGTGTTCTGGCAATAAAACCCTGTTGAATTAAAAAAGGCTCGATAACGTCTTCAATCGTGCCGCGCTCTTCACCAATCGCTGCGGCTATGCTATCAAGACCCACCGGCCCCCCATCAAATTTCTCCAATACCGCCAACAGAAATTTATGGTCCATTAAATCAAAGCCACGCTCATCTACATGCAACATTTTTAATGCTTTATCCGCAATGTCTTTACTAATATGCCCATTGGCTTTTACCTGAGCATAGTCTCTGACCCTTCTTAGCAGACGGTTGGCAATTCTGGGAGTACCGCGAGAACGCTTGGCGATTTCCTCAGCCCCTTGCGGATCAATGTCCATATTAAGAATGGTGGCTGATCGCATAACAATAGAAGTTAAATCTTTAACCTGGTAAAACTCCAAGTGCTGAACTATTCCAAAACGGTCTCTAAGCGGTGAAGTCAGCAAGCCTGCCCGAGTGGTGGCCCCAATTAAAGTAAAAGGTTTTAGATCAATTTTAATAGACCTTGCAGCCGGCCCCTCTCCTATCATAATGTCCAACTGATAGTCTTCCATAGCGGGATACAGCACTTCTTCCACCACAGGGCTTAAGCGATGAATTTCATCGATAAATAAAACATCATTGCTATCTAAGTTAGTCAAAAGGGCTGCAACGTCTCCCGCCTTTTCAAGCACAGGACCAGAAGTTTGCTTAATACTCACCCCCATTTCATGGGCTACGATATGGGCCAAAGTGGTTTTACCCAAGCCTGGCGGGCCAAAAATTAAGCAGTGATCCAAGGCCTCTTTCCGAGATTTTGCTGCATCGATAAAAATCTCCATCTGCTCACGTACCGCTGGCTGGCCTTCATAGTCAGCCAAACTTTTCGGCCTAATAGCGCGATCTATTACTCGCTCGTCTTCTTGTGAAGATTCGGCATTTACAATTCGATCGATTTCAATCATTTATACTACTCACCTTTTAAAACGGTTTTTATTGCCCTACATACTTACAGACTACGGCCACTCAAAACGATATATGCATTTTTTGCAGACTGAGCCAACCTTCCCCATACCGGCTTTTTGTGGCTATAGCTGACTTCATAAACTTCCACTGATTGTTTTAACAAGTTTAATAGATACTCATCGCTTGTTACTAAGTCATCTACTAGTTTTTTATCCAAAGCCTGGATACCAAACCAATGCTCGCCTGTGGCTACTTCCTGAATATTAACTTGAGGCCGATGCATGCTGATAAATTGCTTGAATAAACCGTGAGCTTCTTCAAGTTCTGTCTGGGCCTTTTGTCGACCTTTTTCGGTATTTTCACCAAATAAAGTCAAAGTCCTTTTATATTCTCCGGCAGTTAACTGTTCAAAATCAATGCCTCGCTCTCCTAGCCAGCGATGGAAATTAGGCAACTGCATCACAGCACCGATTGAACCGATTATGGCAAAAGGCGCACTGATAATTTTATCGGCAATACAAGCCATCATATAGCCACCACTTGCTGCAACCTTATCAACAGCTATAGTTAAATGAAGCTTATGCTGCTTGATTCTATCTAACTGAGAAGCAGCCAAACCATAGCCATGAATCATTCCGCCCGGGCTTTCCAAACGCAGTAAAACTTCATCATGCTTTGCAGCAATGGCCAAAATAGCCGTGATTTCTTCTCGCAAAGAATCCACTTGGGAGGCCTGAATATCGCCTTTAAAGTTGAGTACAAACAGTTTTTTGGACTCTTGGACTTTTTTCTGCTTTTTTGACTGCTTGAACACTTGAGCGAGCTGTTTGCAGGCTTTTTTATCTAAGACCTCATGCGCTATTTTAAGCTTTTGCTCAAGAAATCGCTTATGCAAGGGCAATATATTTAGCTTGCCTTTTTTCTGTCTTTCTTTAGCCTTGGAACTTAAAGCCAAGATCCCACCGAAACAAAATAAAATGGCCAGCACAATGGTGAAAGCTTCTAATAAAAACAATAGATAATGGGCAACAAAATGTAGCATAAAAACTCCTAAATACTGAACTATTGGGGCGCAACCGGCATCGTAATTTCCCTGACACCTTTTTGCTTGCGGCAACGCTCTGTTTCTTGGCGTAACATATCAAGAAAGTCATGCCCTCTACGAATACCGGTCAAAATGACTCTGGGGCGAGCTTGATCATTGGTGCGTAGCATAACACTGCCAAACCTAAAGATCATCCCCAAAAAAGACTCTTGAAATTCAAAGTCTACAATTCGGTAAAGCTCCAAGCGCTCTTCTCTAATACCGAATGCAGTAAGACTTCTGGTAATAAGCTGATCATCCATTACGATATAGCGTTTTACCATAGTTTCTAATAGTTTAAAGGCTGCACTCACAATAATCAGTATCATCATTGCATCGACAAGCGCACCCATTAACAAGTGCGCCTGTTGCTGCCAGTCCATCATTATATATTGGATATGCAAGTTGCCCATCCACTGAAAAGGCTGCAAACCCATATACAGTCGAAACCAATGTAAAACATAGAGCACTATGGCACTGACCAGATAAGTGCCAGCATAGATAAATAAAGAAGGTCTATCAGACCAAAGTATTTTATGCTGCATTGCATGCTCCGTTGGCTGTTTTAGATCTCTCAAGCATAGCACCAATAAATAAGTTTATACAAAGCGAAAATGGGGCTGAAAAAATACTAGCATCATGCTTAATCATGCTATAAAATTTGCATAAGTTTGAATCGTCCCTCGAGAATACTATTGAAAAAACTGTTTTGCGCACTGATTAGCTGTTTATTTTTAGGCACTGCTATCGCATATGCCGACGACCCTAACACAGTTAACTTTTATAACTGGGGTGAATATATTGAACCAAGCTTAGTACCCAATTTTGAAAAACAAACAGGCATTACCGTCAATCAAAACTATTTTGATAGTGACTCTACTTTAAAAGCTAAATTACTGACCGGCAATACTGGCTATGATCTTGTTGTTCCTGAAGGCGCTTTCAGACAAGAAATTCAAGCTGGTTTATTTACACCCATCGACAAATCCCAAATCCCTAACTACAAACTACTTAGCCCTGCTATCTATAAAAAAATGGCTGAAATGGACCCGGGCAATGTTTATGGCATTGATTATAGCTGGGGAACTATTGGAATTGCCTATAATGTTAAAGAAATCCGTAAAGTTTTAGGCCCTAATGCCCCTGTTAATAACTGGGAAATTTTGCTTGAACCTAAATATCTATCCAAATTGCAAAGCTGCGGAGTTTCTTATTTAGATGATCCTGTGCTTGTCTATGGTATTACTCTGCATTATCTTGGCATGAACCCTAACAGCACCAATCCAGAAGATTTCATCAAAGCCACTAACTTTTTGATGAACTCTCGCCAATATTTAACTTATTTTAGCAACAGCAGCTATATCTTTGACTTAGCTGGCGGCAACCTCTGTTTGGCAATGGCGTATTCAGGCGATGCAATGCGCGCCCGCAACTACGCGTTACAAGCTCACAACGGAGTTGATATTCAATATGTTATTCCTCAAGGCGGTGCGCC
>JARDZR010000023.1 GCA_029240715.1 Gammaproteobacteria bacterium | reverse complement strand
TACAAAAATAAGCTGTATGGCTCCCCATAAACTATGCGCTCCCCAGCGAGGATCAGCTTTTAAGTTTTCATCAGGAAAATAAGGGGAATGAAAAAAATGATTAAAGTAAGGAAAAAATGGATTAGCAAAATGCTGATAAAGTATCGCCATCCACCAAGCTTCACCCAGTATAAAAGCTAAAAAGCTGCCTAGGCTTAAAAGCCAGGCTGTTCGAAGCTGCTGTTTGTCGGTTAAGGCAAATAAAAAACTGATCAATACTAGGCTGAAGGAATAATCGATATTGGTCAGTTTTAAGGCGGGGGCTAAGCCGTTTAATAGCCCGGCAGCAAAAATAAAAAGCCTGGACTGTTTCTCAGACAAGGCTTTTAAGGTCATCCATAAGGCAATAATAAAAGGGGTCAGACTTTGTAAATCGTTCATCACCGAGCCAATACCGGGAATAATGGTCGGCGCAGTTAAACCGATGATGCAGCTCACTATAGTAAAAGCCCGGCATTTTAGTCCTGAGCCTTGAAAGAGCAGATCGGCAATTTTATATAAGAAAAAGCCAAGCAGCCCGCAGCTTGCTCCCATTAAAAAAGTCGTTAGCATGGCGGGAAGGTAGCGAATCATTAAGTAATTTAAGCTGTCGAGTAATGGATTGTAGTAAGTCCAGTTACCGGCGGGGGCAAGGTCAAAACCTAAGCGATGATGAATAAAAGCATAGCCGTTGTAGAAATGATAATCTAGAAAGTCCCAGCCAGTACCCAGGCCGTGTAAAAAAGAGATCATGCCGCTGGCTATTATAAAAATCAAAGCGAGCCATATCTCATGTCTAGTAGAGTGTTTATTTTGCATCATCAGTCCTCAAGCCTTATTTATAGTATAATTAACAGCATTGAATAAAACATAGGTTTTAAATTGAGCAAGCACACTCGCCCATTGATTATGGGCGTTATTAATATTACGCCAGATTCATTTTATGCCAAAAGCCGTTGCCAAAATAGCGAGCAAGCTTTAAGGCTGGCAGAAGCTATGCTTAAGCACGGTGCGGACCTTATCGATATTGGGGCAGAGGCTACTAACCCCAGTCTGGATCTCAGTGTTGCAACGCTTAGCATTCAAGAAGAGCTGGATCGAGTTCTTAAGGTCATTGAATGCATTAAAACCAATGTTCCCATTAAAATATCGGTGGATACCAGCAAGCCTGAGGTCATGCAAGCGGCAGTGCAGGCTGGGGCCGATATGATTAATGATCAGCGTGCTTTGCTCATACCCGGAGCTTTGGAAATGGCAGCTCGGCTACAAGTGCCAGTTTGTCTCATGCATATGTTCGGTTTAAATAGGGCCCCCAATTTGAATCCGGCTGACACCTTAAAAGAAATAGAGGTTTTTTTACAAAACAGAATCGCTGCCGCATTAGAAGCAGGGCTCAGCCGGAACAACCTTATCATTGACCCAGGTTTTGGCCATGGCAATTATGGAAAAAGCACTGCAGAAAATTTATATTTACTGAAAAACCTTGAGCAATTGCTAAGAATGGGCTATCCAGTAATGGTAGGCTTATCGCGTAAGACCTTGATTGCTGAGGTATTAAACTTGCCAGTAGAAGAGCGTTTGGCAGGGTGTCGAACTTGGGCTGGAACGATTAAATAGGCAAACATATGACAATAGTAAGAAAATTTTTTGGAACAGATGGAATTCGTGGCAAAGTGGGAAAGTGGCCCATTACTCCTGATTTCGCGGTAAAGCTGGGCTGGGCTGTAGGTAAGGTTTTAGCTAAAAAGCCAGGAGCCAGGGTGCTTATTGGCAAGGACACCCGTCGTTCGGGTTATATGTTTGAATCGGCTTTAGAAGCTGGACTTTCTGCAGCAGGGGTAGATGTCTATTTGCTAGGTCCTATGCCAACTCCTGCCGTTGCTTATCTCACTCGGACTTTTCATGCCCAGGTAGGTATTGTGATCAGCGCTTCTCACAATCCGCATTATGATAACGGGATTAAGTTTTTCAGTGATGCCGGCGCGAAGCTTTCAGACGGCTTGGAAACCGAAATTGAACAGTATTTAGAAAAGGAAATCGAAACGGTTGCACCTGAACATATCGGTAAAGTGAGCCGGATTAATGATGCTGAAGGCCGCTATATCGAATTTTGCAAATCCTCGCTGCCGCACTTTCAAAACTTTAAAAATTTAAAAATAGTGGTGGACTGCGCTAATGGAGCCACCTATCACATTGCTCCAAAAGTATTACAGGAGCTAGGGGCTGAACTTATCGTAATCGGCGCCACTCCTAATGGTTTGAACATTAATGAAGGCTTTGGCTCAACGGCCCCTCAGCTTTTACAGGAAAAAGTTATAGAGCATAAAGCTGATGTGGGCATTGCTTTTGATGGGGATGGCGACAGAGTCATTATGGTGGACCATTTAGGGAATATCGTGGACGGAGACGAAATCCTATACGTGATCGCTAAAGACAGCCTACAGCGTGGCAGATTAAAGGGCGGTGGAGTGGTCGGCACCCAGATGAGTAACTACGGACTTGAGATGGCTTTGAAAAAAGAAGGCATTCAGTTTGCTCGTTCCAAGGTGGGTGACCGCTATGTGATGGAAATGTTGCAAGAAAAAAACTGGCAACTAGGCGGAGAAGCTTCTGGGCATATTATCTGGCTAAGCTCAACCACAACTGGAGATGGTATTGTGGCAGGTCTTCAGGTGCTAGCAGTTATGCAAAACACTGGCAAATCTTTGCGTGAGCTTCTTAATGGGATGGAGAAGTTTCCTCAGCTCATGATTAATGTGCCTCTTAGCAAGGCTTTTCCTCCATCAGCTTGGGATAAGCTTAATGCCGAAATCAAAGCTATTGAAGCCAAGCTAAAAGATAGCGGAAGAGTATTGATCAGAGCATCGGGAACTGAGCCGTTGATTCGAGTTATGGTGGAAGGCCAAGACCAAGCAAAAGTTCAGGAATATACCGAGTATTTGGCAGAGCAGGTTAAGGTTTTGGCTGCCTAAGCCGGCATATACTGTGGCCAGGCTTTGCTGGACCCGTTAGCTATAAACTTAAAGCTTATGCTTCGCTTGAAATCGGTAAATAAGAAGTCACCTCAAGCTCTCTGTCTTCATAGACGTCGCGCTCAGGGTGCTTTTTCTGCCAGGCTTTAATACATCGATCTCTTTGCTTAATCAGTTCAATAATCTGGGGCTTAAAATGTCGCAGCATATTAGTCAACCAAATATTTAAAGGCCAGGATGGATAGGAATGGTCCATGGCAAAATGGTCCAACATTTTAATGACATCTGAGGCCTTGTACCAGGTTTCACCTGTGACCCAGCGATTGGTGGTAAATAAAGCAATCGGGTAGCCCTGCTTATCCATAGCAATAGCAATTAAGTGACAAAGCTCGTCTTCCAGGCTGCCTTTTGGTCGCTTGGACTTATCGATTTTTATAGGTTTGCAACCGGCTGGAATCCCTTTTTTTCTTAAAAACAAATGAAAGTGTCCATGTTCTACTTCTCTGTTTGAAGTAGCGGCTGCATGAGCATGGTAAAAGTACTGAGAAGCTGTCTCGGCATCATAAACATCGCCTTTAGGGTAATGGTTCCATTCTAAAAACTGTTCAGACTGTCGCAGAATTTCCCAGACTACATTGGAATGCGCTTTACGTAAGACCCGATAACATTCCTGGATTTGCTGCATTGGCAACAAATCCAGTTTAATCGTCGACATAGTTGAATTAAGACTGGCTGCTTGGCCCACAAGGTGAGCAGCTATTAACTGGTGAGCATGGATTCAAGCTTGCGCAAGGGTTACAAGGGTTATAAGTTGGCATGCAAGGGTTGCAAGGGTTACAAACCACTGCGCATGGATTGCAGGATACTGCACAAGGATTGGCTGTTGCCGCACAAGGATTAGCTGCTGCGCAAGGATTGCTTGCCGGCTGGCTTGAGTATTGACCAGAGGCTGCACAAGGATTGCTGCGGCAAGGCGGAGTCGCGGCATACACGCTGGTAGATAAAGCGGCAGTAGCAGCAGCGACGAGTAGCTTGTTCTTCATGATAACTCTCCGTATTTTTGCTTAAGTCATCAGTTTGACTTTAAGTTTATCATAAGCAAGTATAATGACATTTTGGTTAATTATCTATCAGGCTAAAAGATATTTTTTTTGGCTAAGGAATTAAAATGCGTAAAAAGTTGATCATGGGAAATTGGAAAATGAATGGCTCCTATGCCTTGGAAAAGGGGCTTATTCCTGAAATTATTAGAAAAGCACAAGGTCTTAAAGCAGAGCTGGTGATTTGTCCGCCTTTTCCCTATTTGGCATCCGTTAAGGCAGTCTTAGAGGCGACTGCTATTCATATGGGTGCCCAGGACCTAAGCTCCCATGATAACGGGGCTTATACTGGAGAAGTGTCAGCCAGTATGCTGGCTGATATAGGCTGTACCTATGTGATTATTGGCCATTCCGAGCGCCGCCAATATCACAGTGAAACAGATGAGCTTATCGCGAAAAAGTTTGTTCAAGCCAGAAAAGCCGGCCTTATCCCAGTTTTATGCGTAGGAGAAACTAAACAGCAAAGGGAAAATGGTGAAACAGAACAGGTGGTAGCCCGCCAATTATCTGCGGTTTTATCTGAATGCTCAGAGCAGGATTTGTTACAATCTGTTATTGCTTATGAGCCTGTTTGGGCTATTGGCACAGGTTTGGCGGCAAGTCCTGAGCAAGTACAATCAGTCCATGCCTTTTTAAGGGCTGAATTGGCTAAATGCTCTGAAAATATTGCCAAAAAGCTCAGAATACTATATGGTGGCAGCGTAAAATCCGCTAATGCAAATGAGTTGTTAAATTTACCCGATGTAGACGGGGCATTAGTAGGCGGAGCTTCACTGCTGGCAGATGAATTTGTAAAAATAGCCGCAGCGCCATCCTCGGTTTGATGGAAAAATAGCTTAAACTAGATTCCTGCATTGGCGGGAGTGACTTGGGTAAAGGAAACGAATATGCAGTTTTTAATTTTGTTGTTTCATGTGGTCGTAGCAGTGGCTTTGATTGCCTTGATTTTATTACAACAAGGTAAAGGCGCTGATATGGGAGCGGCTTTTGGTAGCGGAGCTTCAGGCACTTTGTTTGGCAGCCGCGGGCCTGCTTCATTTTTAATGAAACTGACAGGCGGCCTATTAGCCTTGTTTTTTATTACAAGCTTAAGTTTAGGTTATCTTTCCGCGAAAGCAGCTTCTTTGGAAAACCAATTAAGCGCGCCGCCCGTGCAGCAAAACAACAATTTTGTTCCTCCAGCAAATAATGCGCCCTCAAACTCTGGACAAGGGCAATAAAAGACATTACATTACATGCCGTTTTAGCCGAAGTGGTGGAATTGGTAGACACGCCATCTTGAGGGGGTGGTGGGGCAACCCGTGAGAGTTCGAGTCTCTCCTTCGGCACCAAATTTTTTCGACAAGCTCAATTGGGCGGAATACAGTTTGTAATTAGCTTGTTGAAGCAAGGCTTTTCGCTATAATGAAGCTTTATAAAAATGAATTGTTTTAGGTAAAAGTCATGCTGACAAATTATTTACCCATATTAATTTTTATTATCATAGGGCTGTTGTTTGGGGCCGTAGCCATTGTTGCCAGTAAAGTGGTGGCCAAATTCACTAAGGTTAACCGACCTGATCCGGCTAAGCTTTCTCCTTTTGAATGCGGTTTTGGTGAATTTGAAGACGCCCGTATGCGCTTTGATGTGCGCTATTATCTGGTAGCCATTTTATTTATCGTGTTCGATCTTGAAATTGCCTTTTTGTTCCCCTGGTCTGTGGTGATGACTAAAATCGGCTGGCTGGGATTTGCTGCAATGGGTCTGTTTTTATTCTTGTTGGTTGTTGGCTTTATTTATGAGTGGAAAAAAGGGGCATTGGAATGGGAGTAACAGACAGCCTGTTCGGTAAGCAAGGCTTCCTGGCAACAAGTACCGATAGCTTAATGAATTGGGCCCGCAGCGGCTCCTTATGGCCTATGACTTTTGGTCTGGCTTGTTGTGCAGTGGAAATGATGCATACTGGCGCTTCCCGCTATGACTTGGATCGATTTGGTGTAGTGTTTCGTCCAAGCCCAAGACAATCTGATGTGATTATTGTGGCCGGAACACTTTGCAATAAAATGGCTCCAGCTTTTCGTAAAGTATATGATCAAATGGCTGACCCAAAATGGGTTATTTCCATGGGCTCATGTGCCAACGGCGGTGGCTATTATCATTATTCCTATTCAGTCGTTCGCGGTTGTGATCGAGTAGTGCCTGTCGATATCTATGTGCCTGGTTGCCCCCCTACTGCTCAAGCTCTACTTTACGGAATTATTCAATTGCAGAACAAAATTAAGCGCTCATCTGCTCGTATGCTGGAGGAGCAAAAATAATGCAACTCACAGAACTGCAACAACAATTAACTGAAAGTTTAGGCGATCGAATTAATGGCTCTGAAATAGAACGGGATGAACTGACCTTGCTTGTTAAGGCAGATGAAATCAAAGCAGTTTGCCATATTTTACGTGATCAGTTTCATTTCGAGCAGCTTATTGATTTATGCGGAGTCGATTACTCTACTTATGGTTTTGATGAATGGCCTACCTCTGAGACTTCCGAAACCGGTTTTTCAAGAGCAGCTGAAACCCATGAAAGAAGGGCGAAAATCCCTGAGCAGCACCGTTATGCAGTAGTCTATCACTTGCTGTCTTTAAAAAATAACTGCCGACTTCGTTTAAAGGCCTATGTCTGGGGCGAAATGCCAAGAATTGATTCGGTTATCGATGTGTGGGCCGGTGTGAATTGGTTTGAAAGAGAAGCTTTTGACTTATTTGGAATTGTATTTGACGGGCATCCTGATTTGCGCCGGATTTTAACCGACTACGGATTTATCGGCCATCCTTTTAGAAAAGATTTCCCTTTAATCGGCAACGTTGAAGTTCGCTATGATGCAGAGAAGAAAAGAGTGGTGTATGAACCAGTCGATCTGCAAATGCGGACCTTGGTTGCCAGAGTTATCCGGCATGATAACCGGTATAAAGATCAAGGAATTGATTTATGAGCGGAGAGTTTCGCAATTACACAGTCAATTTTGGACCGCAGCATCCAGCAGCGCATGGAGTATTGCGTTTAGTTTTGGAACTGGACGGTGAGACCGTAATGAGGGCTGACCCTCATATCGGCTTATTGCATCGCGGCACAGAAAAACTAGCTGAATCTAAGCCTTTTAATCAAACTATTCCTTATATGGATAGGCTTGATTATGTATCGATGATGTGTAACGAGCACGCCTATGTGCTGGCAATTGAAAAATTATTAAATATTGCCCCACCTGTTCGGGCCCAATATATTCGAGTGATGTTCGATGAAATCACCCGAATTTTAAATCACTTGATGTGGATTGGCTCCAATGCTTTAGACTTGGGTGCTATGACGGTATTTTTATATGCATTTCGTGAACGCGAAGACCTGATGGACTGCTATGAAGCTGTTTCAGGAGCCAGGATGCACGCTGCTTACTATCGGCCAGGCGGGGTATATCGTGATCTGCCTAATTTCATGCCGCAGTACCAGCCCTCTGCTTTTCGCAATCAAAAAGAATGCGATAAAATTAACGCTAACCGCCAAGGTTCTCTATTAGATTTTATTTGGAACTTTACCGAGCGTTTCCCACACTGTGTGGATGAATATGAAAGCTTGTTGACCGATAACAGAATTTGGAAACAGCGTACGGTTGGGATTGGTGTGATCTCTCCTGAGCGTGCACTGCAACTAGGCTGTACCGGACCTATTTTAAGGGGTTCAGGGGTAGCTTGGGACCTTCGGAAGAAGCAGCCCTACGAAGTGTATGACCGCATGGACTTTGATATTCCAGTGGGTAAAGAAGGCGATTGCTATGACCGCTATTTGGTAAGAGTGCAGGAAATGCGCGAGTCCAATCGGATTATCCGCCAGTGTGTAGAATGGCTGCGCAATAATCCAGGGCCTGTGGCTTTAGACGACTACAAAGTTTTGCCTCCGAACCGCGAAACCATGAAGCATGATATGGAATCTTTAATTCACCATTTCAAGCTGTTTACTGAAGGCTATTGTGTACCGGCAGGTGAGACCTATGTGGGCATTGAACATCCTAAAGGAGAGTTTGGGGTGTTTTTGATTTCAGACGGCGCCAATAAACCATACCGCCTTAAAGTGAGAGCGCCCGATTTTGCCCATTTAAGTGCAATGGATGATTTTATAAGAGGCCATATGTTGGCTGATGTACCGGCAATTATCGCCACACTGGATATTGTGTTTGGAGATATTGATCGCTAAGGGATAGATTTTTTAAATGGCCAAGCCATTTTAGAAAATCGTCATCCTCGACTCAATCGAGGAACCAGGAAACTGGATTGCCGCCTGGGCGGGAATGACAATAAGCAAGAGGATTTAAAAGTGGAACCCATACAAGCTGAGCAGCTATCTGATAGCGCTAAAAAACAAATTGATCACTGGGTCAAAAAGTTCCCGGAAAATCAAAAGCAGTCTGCCGTATTGGCAGCTTTGCATATCGTGCAAGACGAAAATAAAGGCTATTTAAGCCCGGCCTTAATTGAGGCGGTGGCAGCTTATCTTGAAATGCCCAATATCGCGGTATATGAAGTGGCTAGCTTTTACTCAATGTATGACACCAAACCTTGTGGGCGCAATAAAATTTATGTCTGCACCAATATTGCTTGTATGCTTCGAGGAGCGGAAGAGGTTATGGAGCATATTGAGGGTAAATTGGGCATTAAAAAAGGTGAGACCACAGCAGATGGTAAATTTACTTTAAAAGAATTTGAGTGTTTAGGGGCCTGTATCAATGCTCCTATGCTGCAATTAAATAAAGATTATCACGAAAATCTGACCCCTGAAAAAATCGATAAAATTTTAGATGAAGCCAAATAATGAACACGACCATAAGACAAAATGAAGTTTGTTATCGCACGCTAAATAAAGAAAACCCTGCTTCTATTGCAAGCTATGAAAGCGTGGGCGGCTATTCGGTTTGGCGTAAAATTTTGGCTGAGAAAATCCCAGCTGATAAAATTATTGAAGAGTTAAAAATTTCAGGACTTCGCGGACGGGGTGGTGCAGGCTTTCCCACCGGCTTGAAATGGAGCTTTGTACCTCGCAATGCCCCGGGTCAAAAATATGTGGTCTGTAACTCAGATGAAAGTGAGCCTGGCACATGTAAAGACCGTGATATTTTAAGATATAACCCGCATCAGGTCATAGAAGGCCTGGCTATTGCAGGCTATGTGATGAATGCAACGCTTGGCTATAACTACATTAGAGGCGAATACTGGGAGCCTTTCTATGCCATTGAAAAGGCCTTGGAAGAAGCTCGTGCTGCAGGGCTGCTTGGCGAGAACATTTTAGGCTCTGGAGTTAACTTTCAAATGCACAATTGCATTGGGGCCGGTGCTTATATTTGCGGTGAAGAAACGGCTTTATTGAATTCACTGGAAGGCAAAAAGGGCTGGCCTCGTTTTAAACCGCCTTTTCCTGCCAACCATGGCTTGTATGGAAGGCCCACCAATATTAATAACACTGAGACCTATGCTTCTGTCCCCGTTATTTTGCAGCATGGCGGTAAGTGGTTTGCGGACTTAGGTATTCCCAATAATGGCGGCATGAAATGTTTTTCAATATCGGGCCATGTCAATAAACCAGGAAACTTTGAAATCCCGCTAGGCACTCCTTTTAGAGAGCTATTAGCGATGGCAGGTGGCGTTTTAAATGGCCGTCGAATTAAAGCCGTTATTCCAGGGGGAAGCTCTTCCAAAATTATTCCAGGCGATGTCATGATGGAGCTCAATATGGACTTTGATTCTATTGCTAAAGCGGGCTCCATGTTAGGTTCAGGCGCTGTCATCGTAATGGATGAAACCACCGATATGGTAAAAGCTTTATGGCGAATTTCACACTTTTACTACGATGAGTCTTGTGGCCAATGTACTCCTTGCCGAGAAGGAACCGGCTGGATGACTAGAATGCTGCACCGCTTTTTAGAAGGAAAAGCCCAGGCAGGGGACGTGGAAAAATTATTGGATATAGCAGGTAAAATTGAAGGTCATACTATATGCGGGCTTGGAGACGCAGCAGCTTGGCCGGTCCAAAGCTATATCGCTAAGTATCGAGCTGAATTTGATTATTATATTGAGCATAAACGAAGCATGTTAAACGTCTAATACCTTGGTATTGGGTAGAAGTGATATAAAACGATGACTATTTATAAGGCTAGTAGGTGAGCAAGAGTGAGTAACGAAACACCAAAAGTTAAAATTAATATCGATGACCAGACTTTGGAAGTCCCACAAGGCAGTATGATTATTGAAGCTGCGGACAATGCTGGCATTGTTATTCCGCGCTTTTGCTATCATAAAAAACTTTCAGTGGCTGCAAACTGTCGGATGTGTTTGGTTGACGTTGAAAATTCAAGAAAACCTTTACCAGCTTGCGCTACCCCTGTGACTGAGGGAATGACTGTTCGCACTAAATCTCCTAAGGCGATTGCCTACCAAAAATCAGTAATGGAATTCTTGCTCATTAACCACCCGCTTGATTGCCCTATTTGCGATCAAGGAGGAGAATGCGAGCTTCAGGATTTATCCATGGGTTATGGCAAAGACGTCTCTCGTTTTACCGAAGGCAAGCGCGCTATTCCAGATAAAGACATAGGCCCATTGGTTAAAACCGATTTGACCCGCTGCATTCAATGCAGTCGCTGTGTAAGATTTGGAATCGAAATTGCCGGAATGCGTGAATTAGGCTTGCTCAACCGCGGTGATCGTTCTGAAATCGGTACCTTTTTAGGGGGCAATGTAGACTCAGAATTATCCGGTAATGTCATTGACCTATGCCCGGTGGGTGCTTTAACCTCAAAGCCTTTTAGATATCAGGCTAGAGCATGGGAAATGCAGGCCAATCCTTCTGTATCCCCGCATGACTGTATCGGCTCTAATCTCTATATTCATACCAGACGCAATGAAGTGATGAGAGTGGTACCCCGTGAAAACGAAAGCATTAACGAAGTTTGGATTTCAGATAGAGATCGTTATAGCTACGAAGGCTTAACCCACAAAGATCGTCTTAAAAAACCCATGCTGAAAAGAAATGGCAATTGGGTTGAAGTGGATTGGTATGAAGCCCTGGATTTTGTTAAGCAGCAGCTAGAACTAGTCAAACAAAACCATGGTGTTGAAAAAATAGCGGCTTTAGCTTCAAGCAACAGCACAACAGAAGAGATGTATTTGCTTCAAAAAATGATGCGTGGAATTGGCAGTGGCAACATTGATCATAGAGTGTATCAAAATGACTTTGGACACCAAGACCAAGCAGGCGCATTTCCAGGCTTGGATTGCAGTTTAAGCGAAATTGAAAATGCCGATTGCATATTAATGCTTGGCGGAAATTTCAGATATGAACAGCCTTTGCTTAACCATCGAGTGAGAAAAGCTTCTTTGCAAGGCGCAAGCATTATAGCGATTAACCCTGAAACTTATCCCTATAACTATGAAGTGAACTATGAAATAAAGGCCAATCCGGATGAAATGCTTTTTACCGTAGCGGCTTTGGCTAAAGCGGTGTCTCAAGATAAAAATATCGATAGCAAATTGGCCGGACTGCTTTTCCAAATTCAAGCTTCTGAATCCATGCAAAAAGCAGCCAAAGCTTTATTAGAAGCAAAAAATCCAGTCATTTTGGCCGGTAATATTGCAGTGGCCCATCCTCATGCTTCAGTGCTTAACGCCTTATTGCAAACCATCAAAAAAGCATTACATGCAAAAGGCGGTATTTTGACCCCTGGCGCTAATAGTGCCGGAGCTTGGCTTGCTGGGGCTGTGCCTCATCGCGGTCCAGCTTCTGCTAATGCCAGCAAAAAAGGCCTGCCTGCAGCCGATTTATTGAATCCTGCTAGTGAAATGAAAGCATACTTACTGTTGAATTTAGAACCGGAAGTGGATAGCGTTTACGGCCAAAAAGCAGTGGAAAGTTTAAATGCTGCTGATTTTGTTGTCGCAATGAGCTCATTTAACAGCCCTGGCTTAATGCATTATGCTGATGTTATTTTGCCGGTGGCCGCATTTACTGAAACCTCCGGAACTTATGTTAATGCAAGCGGTGAGTGGCAGTCCTTTAAAGGCGTGGCTAATACTTGTGGTGAAGCAAAACCCGCTTGGAAAGTCATCCGGGTATTGGCTAATATGTTCTCATTGCCAGGTTTTGCTTATCTTTCAACTGAAGAAGTTCTGCAGGAATTAAAGTCCTATATCAGCAGAATGGCTAATCGAAGTGAAGCTTGGGAACTGCCAGCGCAGCTTCCAGCTCGTAGTGAAAAACTGTTTAGAATCGGTTCTTATCCTATTTACGCAACGGATGCTTTGGTGAGAAGATCGCCTTCTTTACAAAAAACAGCATTAATGCAGAACCAAGCAGTAGTTCGACTTAATTCAGCTTTAGCTACGCAGCTTAATTTAGAGCAGGGTGTTAAGGTTAAGCTTCAACAGGCCCATGGGCAGGCCCTGACTTTAACTGTGCTAATTGACGATAAAGTAGCTGACCGCTGTGTCTGTGTTCCAAACGGCTTGGCTGAAACGGCTTTACTGGGTGAGGCTTTTGGAAATATTACATTGAGCAAGGCATCTTTGGACTAGGCCGCTTATGGTGAGTTTGAAAAATCATGAGCTAAAAAGAGAAATAATATGATATTAAGTATAGTGTGGATCGTATTAAAAATTTTAATTATAGTAGCCATTTTGCTAGGTGCAGTGGCCTATTTAACTTTCGCTGAGCGCAAGATAATTGGCTATATGCAGGATAGAATTGGCCCTAACAGAGTGGGATTGTTTGGCTTGCTGCAACCCATTGCCGATGGTTTAAAGCTGTTTTTTAAAGAAATTATCGTGCCGACTAAAGCCAGTTCATACTTGTTTGCTATTGCGCCAATTTTAACTTTTGTCACAGC
>JARDZR010000122.1 GCA_029240715.1 Gammaproteobacteria bacterium | reverse complement strand
AGAAAAGTACAAATAGGCTCATATGAACAGAACACTTGCTACTATCGATTTAGGGTCTAATAGCTTTCACATGCTTATTTCAAGCCTTGATTCAAAAGGAAAGAAAAGGACTTTACTACGCAAAAAGCAGCAAGTGAAATTAAGGGCCGGCATTGATCAGGAACAACATTTAAACGATGCCGCCAAAGCCACAGCCCTTGCCTGCCTTCAAGATTTTTCAAATAGTCTTAAAAAATATCGAGTCAAACACGCGAAAGTAATCGGCACTTATACTTTACGCTCTATCGATGACGCTGAATTTTTACAGCAAGCTGAATCGGCACTTGGCTTTCCCATTATGGTCATTACCGGAGAAGAAGAAGCTCGACTAATTTACCTGGGGGCTTCATCCAAGAGAAATATTAGTGAAAGCCATCATACTTTGGTGATTGATATTGGCGGCGGAAGCACTGAGCTGATTTTAGGAAAAGGCAAAAACATTTTATCTTTGACCAGCACCCCAATGGGATGCGTGGGTTTTCAGCAAGAATACTTTGCTGACGGTCTTTTAACAGAAGCTCATTTCAAACAAGCCATTTCTCAAGCTCAAGATAATCTATCTCCCTGGCAAAAAAGGTTTTGCAATCTAGGCTGGCAGCAATGCTTAGGATCTTCCGGCACTATTCAGACAATTTCCGCAGTCTTACATCAGCTTGGCTGGAAAAAAGGCCATATCGACAAAAACGGTCTTGAGCTGATTTTGAAAGAACTGATCAAGATGAAGACGGTGGAAGACATTCAGTTTGAAGGTTTGCGAGAAGATAGAAAAGCCATTTTGCCGGGTGGACTGGCCATATTACTCGCTAGTTTTGAAGTGTTGCAAATCAAAGAAATGCGCTTATCGCCAGGAGGCGTAAGAGAAGGTATTCTTTATAGACTGATTGAAGAAACTTCCGGCCACTTGCAGGAATTTCCCCCTGTAACTGCATAATTATTGTCAGCCCTGCTCATGCAGCAGCATTTAGGATACAGCGTTCAATTTGGGAGAAATCACATGAAGAAAATTGCTATTGTCCTAGCGGGATGCGGCCAAATGGACGGCTCTGAAATCCACGAAGCCACTCTCACCTTGCTTAGCTTGGCACAAAATGGCGCAAGCTATGAAGGCCTTGCCCCCGACCGTGCCCAATATCATGTATTCAATCACTATTCACGAGAGCCTGAGCAAGGCAGCCGCAATATTTTAATTGAAGCCGCCAGAATTATGAGAGGCAACGCAAAGCCTTTGAACGAAGCTAAAGTTGAAGACTATGATGCGGTGATTTTTCCGGGCGGTAATGGCGCAGCTAAAAACTTATTTAATTTCGCCCTTAAAGGCCAAGACTATCAAGTAGAACCCGATGTATTAGACTTTGCCAAAGCCTTTCAAAAAACCGGCAAACCGATGGGCTTCATGTGCATCGCTCCTATGATGATTCCTTTTATTTACCCCAAAGGCGTTAAAGTGACCATTGGCAATGATCAAAGCACCGCCGCCGTTATTGAGTCTCATGGTGCAATCCATGTACCTTGTGCGGTAGATGATATTGTGGTTGATGAGCGCTATAAATTGGTCACTACTCCGGCTTACATGCTTGGGCCAGGTATTGCCGATGTTCAAAAAGGCATTGATAAACTGGTTAAAACTATATTGAAACTCGCTTAGTTTTAATGGGCAAAATAATAGCCCTCACCCAATTCGCTTACACCAGAAACTTTGCTAGCAGCCAATACAGTGCTAACCGAATACGCTCCACCTGCGCCCCCTCTTACTGGTTCCTCATGTATCCCAGAATCTACTTCATAGTAACCTTCGCTAAGGGAAGCATAAGCAAAACGCATATCTATCGCTTTATAATCTGCGGGTGCTGTGGCACGAAACAGGCCTTCATTTCTTGCATCTACTTCTAGGCGAATATGATGCCGTTTGCAGAAAAGCTTCACCGCTTGTCTTACAACAGATTTCCCCGCTGAATGGCTGCCTCTGCCGACGATGAGCTGTACCACCCTATCCGCTGAAAATATCCTGCGGCAAGCAAGATAGGCTTCACTAAAATTATATCCATGAAAATTATATAATTTTGCCTTAGCATCAAATGCCGGATACTGGGTACCAAACAGACTATCAGCAAGTTCTATTTCGCCGGATAAAACAAGATTATTAACAAAAGCCTTATAATTAATATCTTCAACCAAATCTTTAGCACATAAAGCATCTAACAATAGCTTGGCATCTTCATACTGCCCCAGCCTGCAAGCTATACGAAAAAAGTCCTGGCTGAGGTGTTTAGCATAGCCTTCTTCACAAGCCTGAATAAAAGCTGTCTTAGTTCCAGCATAGTTTTCTATTATGCCCATAGCATTGATCATTGCCTGATAAGTATAAATCCTAATAAAATTCAAGGAACGTGCTTTTGTAAAAGCTCTCTCTTTTTTTGCAAACTCTTTAGCCCGAATAGCGGCGGCTATATAAACAGCATAAACTTCAGCATTAGCCAGGCCTTTTCTGCAAGCATATCGAAATGCTACTTCTGCTTTATCAAATCGGCCCGCTTCAATTGAAGCTTTTATATATTTGGCACAAATGCTTGAATCAAGCATGCTACTCTTAGCTGCCAGCTTAAAAGCACGCCTGGCTTCTTTATACTCTCCATTACTACTGGCAGCTTCGATATACCTTGCAAATAGGGCAGCATCAACATGCCCCGTCCTTAACGACCTCTCATATTCAGCTTTGGCTACTGGAAATTGTTTTAATTGGCCGGCTGCTGTGATGTAGGCTCGAATTAAATTTTTATTAATCATTCCGGCTTCGATAGCAATTTTGAAGATCATCTCTACCAACTTAAAATCATGCTGAGCAAATTTTGATAGGAGCTGCTTAAGAATAGCCTGATTGATGTAATTTCCTAAGGAAGCTTTACAGACAAGCTCAATTAGCTTTTCTTTGGCATTAAGCTCATTAATTTTTTCTCTTAACTTTTTCGTTTGTTCACTATCAGGCGAATCCTTAATTTTTAAGCGCAGCCTA
>JARDZR010000121.1 GCA_029240715.1 Gammaproteobacteria bacterium | reverse complement strand
TTTATTCAGGCTGAATGGATTAAACCCGGCGCCATGGTCATTGACGTTGGAATCAATCGCTTAGATAACGGCAAACTGGTGGGAGACGTGGATTTTGAAAAAGCCAAAAAAGTTGCCAGTTGGATTAGCCCCGTTCCAGGCGGCGTAGGGCCTATGACAGTAGCTTGTTTATTGGAAAACACCCTTTTTGCCGCTGAAAAAAACTACTCTGGATAGCTCATTACTCATGAAGCAGCAGGTCTTCTATAGGGTATCGGCCTTCTCAAGAACCTTAGCTTTAATCCAATCAATATCTTCCTGATCTAATCTTGGGCCATATTGGGAAACGACTTTAGCTGAGGCCAAGCTGGCCATTCTTCCAGCCAGCTCATAGGGATAAGCCTGAGTAATAGCGGCTAAAAAAGCCCCTGCATACATATCTCCTGCCCCCAAAGTATCCACTGCCTCAACCTTAACTGCTTCCACCTCAATAAAGTTTTGCCCGTCAAATATAATGGACCCTTGCGAACCGCGAGTAATAACGAAGCTTTTTGCTATGGTTTTTAGCGTCTGCTTGACCATTTCCAAATTATGAGTATCACAAAATTCAAAAGCTTCTTCCTGGTTACAGAACAATAAGTCCACCCCATCTGAGGTGATTTCGAGAAACTGCGCCTTAAAGTATTTCACTATGGCCGGATCAGATAAGCTTATGGAAATTTTTGTGCCATATGAATGAGCAATCGACTTGGCTTTTTTTATGGCATGTAAAGCGCTGGGCGAAGTCATTAAATAGCCTTCTATATATAAATATTCTGAATTTTTAAGTGCTTCAAGATCAAGCTCATGCTCAGACAGGCTTTCAGAAATCCCTAAAAAAGTATTCATAGTGCGATCGGCATCACGGGTAATCATCGCCAAACATTTACCAGTATGTCCAGCTTGACGGAGCTGAGTATCGAAATTCGAATCTAAACCCGCAGCTCGCATATCCTGATAATAATGATCTCCGGCTTCATCGTTAGCAATTTTGCAAGAATAAAACCCCTTGCTACCGAACTGCTGCAGCGCAATCATAGTATTGGCAGCCGAGCCGCCAGAAGCAATTTTACGGTGATTGGCAAGGCCAAGTTTCTCTAAAATTAAGCTTTGTCTTGACTCATCAACCAAAGTCATGACGCTCTTTTCAATACCATGTTCACTGAAAAAATCAGGATAAACCTCAAATTCAATATCTAATAAGGCATTGCCTATCCCATAAACGTTATAGCGCTTCATATCTGTTCCCAATTGCTTACAAAAGCGCTATTGTAGAATATTCTGCTATTAAGAGCAAAAGGAGACCTAGCAAATGACCCAAGATCAAATGAAGCAGGCTGCTGCGCAAGCGGCTATTCAATACATTGGTTATGATATGCTTATTGGGGTCGGCACAGGATCCACCGTTAAATATTTTATTGAAGCCTTGGTTCAAATTAAGGGCAAACTAAAAGCCTGTGTTTCAAGCTCCGAGGCCTCCACTCAGCTTTTAAAGTCATTTAATATTCCAGTGGTGGAACTAAACAGCGTTTCAGGCCTTGATATCTATGTAGACGGGGCAGATGAAGTCAACCATCACAAACAAATGATTAAAGGCGGCGGCGCCGCATTGACCCGAGAAAAAATTCTAGCCGCAGCGGCCAAACAGTTTATCTGTATCGTGGATGATAAAAAGACAGTAGATGTCTTGGGTAAGTTTTCCCTGCCGGTAGAAGTTATCCCCATGGCTAGAAGCTATGTAGCCAGAGAACTCTTAAAACTCGGCGGCCAACCTATTTATCGAGAAGGTGTCATCACTGACAACGGCAACGTGATTTTAGATGTTCATAACTTAAATATACTTGAGCCTTTAAAGCTTGAAACTGAAATCAACCAGATTGCCGGTGTGGTTTGTAATGGCCTATTTGCCAGAAGGCCGGCTGATATTGTACTGGTTGGAACTCCCCAGGGAGTCAACACCTGGAAATAATCGGTAGTGAGCCAGTTTAGTAATAGAATGGGGTCTGCCGCCTTGCACCCCAATCATGCTCATAGCCTTGCGCGTGTTTGGGGGCCACGCTAGGCGTCACCCCGTATAATAAACTTAAACTGACTCATTACCGAAAAGCTATATTATGGATGAGCAGGCATTCCTGCACCAGCCGCATGGCCTGCTGCCGCCCCACCCAATGCTGCAGCTTGAGCTTGCGGCATGCCTCCTGGCTGAGGCGCCCATACTATTGCTGCTCTAGCGATGACCGATCTTTCAGGTAAGTCTCGCAGCATTTCTGAGTTTATCACCCTCGATAAAATAAATGCGACATGGTAATTTTTGCTTTGTTCGGCCAGATTCATCATTTCATTAATTGCCAAAACTTGGGCCTCTGTTAACCTTGCATTCTCGTTGCCAGCCCGCCAGCCTTGAATGCAAGCTTGAATGGCTTCAGGAAAATGTGCATCGCTCATAGCTTGACTCAACTGAATTTTATGGAATAAAGCTCGATGAATTTCCAAGGTTCTCTTAAGAAAGGGAAGGTTTTCAGGGCGTCTTGTTTGGTGAACATAAGCTGCCTCAGGCTCTCTTAGCACGCTTTCATATTCAGCTATGGAATAAGTTAAAAATTCACCTGCCGCCTCCAGCAAATCTTGCTTAGTAAATGGCCTATCAGCATATCTTGCAATTAATTCTGCTTCTTTAGCCCTGGTTACATCGTTTCTTAAATCTTGAAGGTGACCGCGCCAAGAGATGAAACTGGCGGGCACCGCATTAGGATAATCATGATAGGGATAACGATCGCTCATTGGCCTTAACCATAAATGTATACCAGGCATGTGTTCATCTTCTTCATAGTCGGGAAGATGGCCGATTAAAAATGCGATAGCAGTAAACACAAAGCGAAAGCATCAGCGTTAAAATACTCTTCTCTTGCCTGATAATACTCTTCTGGTGTTTCGCCATTTCTTGACTGTGAAAATGTTGAAATTGCCTCTTGATACTGCCTATTATCTGGGATATTTATTCGCAAGCGAACCAACATCTCTCTAAGTATCTGTGCGCGGCCTTCATAAACTGCATAGTGAAGAGCAATCAAACCTGTGCGAGGGTCATGTTTATAAAAATCGGCAGAATCGCCCGGCAATAAAGCAAGCAAGGCTTGATCCGTTATCGCTGGATTCCTTAATGCATCAAAAAAAGCAATCAATTGAGGACTGACTTCTGCAAAATGAGCACCGCGAGCAGGCACAAGATTAGGTGTTGGCATATCAACTTCTCCTTAATACGGGAACGTTAATGTTAATGCCAACAAATTAACACAGCTACTGAGATAAACCCAAGTGCGTCATTTAGCTGAAAGCGCTTTATTAATCATCGCCTGAATTTCTGAGTTTTTCCAAGTCATATACTGATGCAGGTCTAAAGCAATTAAAGAAGGAATTAAGGCTTCAAAAGCTTTTTTGGCTTCCATTTTTTCAGCTGGACTTGAATCAGGGGATTCCATAGTCTTTACGTTGAACATGGCAGCACCAATGGTGCCCTTTCTGACCTCAACTCCTTTAAATTCTCTTGAGTTGATATCATCAGGTAATAAATCTTCTGGTCTAATAGCCATTTGGTTTTCCCTTTGTTAGATATTAACGATGATTGAATATAGCTTAGCGGATTGCTGAAATCAATTTTCTAAGAATTAAACAAGATAATTTGATTGACATCTTGGCTCCCAACAGTACAATTGGAGAGGTGGCCGAGTGGTCGAAGGCGCTCCCCTGCTAAGGGAGTATACGGTCAAAAGCTGTATCGAGGGTTCGAATCCCTCCCTCTCCGCCATATAGAAATAAAAAAGGGGCTTAATGCCCCGTTTTTATTTGTACCAGCAAAGGCTGGGTGAGAACCCTCGTTAGGGTTCGACAACTTTGCAGGAGCTAAAGTTGAGCGTTGGAGCATAGCGACAACGAGCCGAAAGGCCGAGGCACAGGATGTGTCGAGCCTCTCCCTCCCTCTCCGCCATATAGAAATAAAAAAGGGGCTTAATGCCCCGTTTTTATTTGTACCAGCAAAGGCTGGGTGAGAACCCCTCGTTAGGGTTCGACACAAATTCTTCTGGAAAGAATTTGAGCATCGGGGCAATGCGACGGTGAGCCGAAGGCCGCAGCACAGGAAGTGCGGAGTAATATTGCTATAGAAATAAAAACGGGGCGTCAAGCCCCGTAAATGAAAAAAATAATTTAGATTATTCCGTAGAAGGTTCTGTACTAGCCTGCTGGATTCGCTTATAAATCTCTTCTCGATGGACAGAGACATCTTTAGGCGCGGTGATACCAATTCGAACTTGGTTACCCTTCATCCCCAGAATTGTCATGGTGATGTCATCGCCAATTATAAGTGTTTCACCCACTCTGCGTGTTAGAATTAGCACCGTTATACTCCTTTATCTTCGGCCACTATTTTTAATTTTATCAGCCGGTTAACCTATTTTTTATATTGCCATTATCCTCTATTTTTAGACTTTAGCAACTATTAAATCTTAGTATGTTTTCCACGCAGTTTCGCGGTAGCATTTTGCCAAGGTTAATGGATTGGAAGCCAAAAGTATATCCCTCCCGACAATAATTATGTCACAAGCCTGATCAATTATAGCCTGTGAGGGGGTGCGATATTGTTGTCCTAAGCTATCTCCACCTGCTTCAAGCTTAACCCCCGGGGTCATATGGAGCCAATGCGGCTCGGATGCAAAACCCTGCTGACAGATAAATCCCATTACAAAATCGGGGTATTTTTTAGCCATTTCCAAGGTAGCGGCTCGATAGCGACTATCAAATAAATTGTCTTTTGAACTCATTTCGGCCAAAAGCAATAAACCACGGCCCTTTGGCAGGCCCACTTGCCTTAAACCTTCAATAATCCCAGGCCCTGGCAAGCAATGTGCATTAATAATATCAGCCCATTCAACTATATGATAAATTCCTTTTGCATATTGCAGTTGAACTGTATGCCCAATATCAGCAAACTTTCTGTCTTCAAATATTAAAAACTGGTGTTTATCTGCTAACTTTCTCAGCTTTTCGACCAAATCTTGATCAAAATCTTCAATAATATCAATATGGGTCTTTAATACGCAGATCTCAGGCCCAAGCAGGTCAGCTAATTTTAACAGCTCCTGCTTGGTACTGACATCAGCAGACAAGGCTAGATTTGATTGCTTTTCAACCATAATTTTAAACAGTTTTTTTGCTAGAGGGTGAGTCGCTAACTCTGCCCTTCTTTCAAACGCTAGCCTTGTCACATGGTTTCCTTAGAATATGTATCTTACACCCAACGCCACTATGTTAGCATAGCCACTGTAATCTGCTGCGACTTGAACATTGTTTACAATATTCTGGCTAACATCAATGCTTTGGCTTTCCATAATGATGCGCTCATAAGCAAAATCGACCTCCAAGTTTTGGATAGGTTGATAGCTAAATCCGCCAGTCAACCAATAACGGTTGCTGTCTGGAATTCTGGCATCACGAGTAGCATCGATGGTTGGGGTCTGGTCAAATGCAGCACCTGTCATTAATGCCCACTTAGAATTGAGCTGATATTTAGTACCCAACGATATAGTCCAAGTATTTTGCCAGCTCATTTCTTGGTTGATATCAGTGTTCGTGCTAGGCACATCGATATTTAGTTTATTAAACAAGGCCCAGTCGGTCCACATCACTGTACCTAAAGCGGTCCATTTTGTTCCCAATTGTTGAGACCCAGACAAAATAACTTGGTCTGGCAAAGTAATATTGGTAGAAGCCACAGAAGAGTTATTGATAGTAAAGCCAGCTGCAGTCCCAACCAGCACATCGGTGCCAACCACTCTTTCTGTAATTCTAGAACGATAAGCCAGACCTAAATTAGTGCCGGCCTGCGGTGTATATAATGCACCTAAACTATAGCCATAGCCCATTCACTTGGTATGAAATGGTTGGCCCGATGTTGATGCTGGTTAATTTTGAGTTAATGGCACTGTTTTGTCCCACCCAGTTTTCAGCATAGCTGGTTTGTAAGCCCCAAGGCGAGGTCACTGCTAAACCTAAATTAATGGGCCCGTTTGATGCCCAGCCGGTATAAAAATCAGGAACGATAGCTTCTTTTGCAATGTTGTTCTCTGAAGTGACCCCAGAAGTTGGGAAAGATGAAGAGCCATTCCAGCCTGTAGCATTAGCATAGGAAACATGAGGAGCAATATAGCTTGCGCCTGCATAAATCTGACTGCTTTTTAAAGTTGCCAGGGTTGCAGGGTTAAACGCAATAGAGCTGACATCATTGGTAGCGGAAGCCGCTCCTGCAAGTGCAGTGGCCTGAAGAGTTGGGCTGGACTCATTAATTGCAAATCCTGCCGCATAAGCAGATCCTGCTAAAGCTAAACCGCTCGCGACAACAGCCAATTTAAATCTAAACTTTTTAGAGCTAACCGCCATATCTTCCTCCTAGTTCTGGCAAAATTCTACTTTTCTACTATGAAATCAAATTTTATGCAACTAAATAAAACCGGCTTAAAGCTTCTTTGACAATAAATAAAATTGTGCAACACTAAAGACAACCTGTATTTGGAGTGAATATGCGCCCTGCCTTTTCCAAAATTATTTTTCAACCAAACATACTCGCTTTGTTTTTTTTGGGATTTGCATCAGGCTTGCCTTTGGCTTTAACCAGCTCCACTTTAAC
>JARDZR010000022.1 GCA_029240715.1 Gammaproteobacteria bacterium | reverse complement strand
ACGCTCCACTCTTAATGCAAGATAGGCTGAATCTAAAGCAATATTAATAAAACCAGGGCCGGCAATATCACATTGTGCAATCATAAGCTCTGAGCTTAATGGGTCTTTGCGGTCTAAATTTTCTAAAATTAATTCAGCAATGGCCCTGGGGTTTTTGGCCAGCATTTTAGTCAGCTTCATAGCGCTGTTACATTGATAATGGCCAAATTGGGCCTGAGTGCTTTGAGTGATTTCAACATGGGATAGCTGCAGTTCAGCTTCAGGAAAGCTGCTTACCAAGGCCCGATAAAATTTGTGTTGGAGAAGTTCTAAAATAGTCTGCATTTGTGATGGTTCAAAGTTAATAAAGCATAATGATAACTTAATTTCTTGGTATGTGCACGATTAGATCAAGGCAATGCTTGGGCTGGAAATATGGGCAGAGCAGCTGTCCCCGCTTGCTTCGACGTCTGGGGTGAACAGGCTTTTATTAGCCCATTTCAAGCGGGTCGACGTCGATAGCACAGCGTATTTTATGGGTTTCCATTTCTGATAAATAAGCTTGTAGGGTTTTAAGGGCGATATGCAAATTTTTTCTGTCTTGAGATTGCAGTAATAACTGTCCTCTAAAATAGCGGGCCTTTTTTTGCATTAAGGCAGGAGCAGGGCCAAGTATCTGTAAATGCGGGAGCTCAGCTTGCTGCAAATAGCTTTTAGCCTGGTGGAGAAATTGAAAAACTTGCTTTGAGTCTAAAGCTTCGGCTCTTAGTAGGGCCAAATAGCTGAAAGGCGGCCAGCTTGCTTGCTCTCTTTCTAGCAATAACTGTTTAGAGAACTCAGCATAACCTGACTTTAATAAAGTTAATAACAAAGGATGCTCAGGTTGATGAGTTTGAATATAAACTTCTCCTTTTTGTTCGGCTCTACCTGCTCTTCCTGCTACTTGAATTAATAGCTGGCCAGCCCGCTCAATTGATCGGAAATCACTGCTGAACAAGCCATTGTCCATATCAATAATGCCCACCAAAGTTACGCCTTCAAAATGATGGCCTTTTGCCAGCATTTGAGTGCCGACAATAATATCCGCTTCTCTTTGATGCACGCTTTTTAGGATCTGGTCCAAACTGCCTTTATGGCGGGTGCTATCTCTGTCTAGTCTTAGTATTTTCTGCTCTGGAAAAAGTTTGCCTAAAGCGGTTTCTAATTGTTCAGTGCCTTGACCTACATGAATTAAATGTTCAGTTTGTTGGCATTTGGGACATGCTTTAAAAATTTTATGAGATGAACCGCAGTGATGGCAGCATAAATGCAAAGGTTTTTGGTGCAGGGTATAGAAAGCATCGCAGTTATTGCATTGAGCAGTCCAGCCGCAATCATGACACATCAATACCGGAGCATAACCACGACGGTTTAAAAACAATAGCACTTGAGATTTTTTTGCTAGGTGCTTCTTAATTGCCAAAAGCATGGGCTTGGATAGGCCTGCCTGTAAAGGCTGTTGGCGCATATCAATAAGATGAAAGTTTGGGCTGCTGGAAGCTCCGGCCCGATTAGGCAAGTGATAATGCTGGTAACGACCTTTCTGTACATTATGTAAAGATTCTAAAGAAGGGGTCGCTGAGCCTAAAACAATAGGAATGTTTTGCATTTTGGCCCGCATAATAGCGACATCTCGAGCTGAGTAGCGTACCCCGTTTTGTTGTTTAAAAGATAAGTCATGCTCTTCATCGACTACAATAATCCCTAAATTTGGCATGGGAGCAAATACAGCCGAGCGAGTGCCTATGATAATCTTAGCCTGGCCTTGGCTCGCTAAATACCAATGCTGGCGTTTTTCAGAATCATTCAGTTTAGAGTGCAAAGCAACCACAGCTTGGCCGAACCGAGCTTCAAAACGTTCTATGGTTTGAGGGGTCAAGCCAATCTCAGGTACTAAAACAAGTGCTTGTTTATCAGCTTTTAAGACCTTTTCAATAAGCTGTAGATAAATTTCAGTTTTTCCTGAACCTGTGACTCCTTCAATTAGTTGGACACTGAACTGATTTTGCTGTTTTGCACACAGGTCTAAAACTTGTTGCTGTTCATGATTCAAATTAAGGCGGCTTTCAGAAAAACTTAAACTAAGCTCGGCTTTATATTTTTTTTGAAGGCTAAACGCTTTACCATCGCAAAGTTGGCTAGGCATCGCTGTATAGAATACTTCACCAATAGCGGCTTGATAATACTCAGCGACCCTTTGCAAAAGCTGCATAAGAAGGGGGCTAAACAGCGGTTGTTCATCAATAACTGATTCCACAGCTTTTAATTTAACGAGCTCGTACTCTGACTGAATGTTTTCAGCAATCACGATACCAACAACTTTACGCCTACCAAGAGGGACCCATACTCTTTTGCCTAGCAGACTGTCTGCATTATCAGGCTCAATATAGTCCAGACCATGTAAAAACGGCCCTGGCACAGCCACTCTAATAACGGGTTTATCCAAGATTTTTTCCTTTAATCAACATCTATTTCAGCACTTTCTCACAAGTTTATCCACAATACAAACTAACTTAATATTTTTTTATAAAGCTGTGGATAAGTTTGTGCACAAAACTGAAAAACTTGGGGGTAGTTAGTGTTTTTTTGGATTATTTGCCTAGCCACATGCTTAAAATTACCTTATATATCAAAGACTTAATAAAAATTAAACCTATACTATTTTCTTAACCTGTCAGTTTGACCTGTCGAGTGTAATGTGAATAAAATAAACCATGAAATTCTTAAAACAGACTTATCGGATAAAATCCTATGCACATTTTGTTTGATTCTGGCTAAGTTATTAACAGCGCCATTTGCAGAGTAGTTCACTCCAACCTCTTCTACCCGTTTATTTCCAAAAAAATACCAGACAGTTTCTTTATTTCATATATTTATAACAAGAGCTTAAATGATCATTCACCATTCCTACTGCCTGCATAAAAGCATAGCAAATAGTTGAACCGACAAATTTAAATCCACGCTGTTTTAAATCTTTGCTTAATTGATCAGAAATGACTGTTCTGCTAGGAAGCTCAGCCATACTGTTCCAATGCCCTTTAATAGGCTTGCCTGCAACAAAGTCCCACAAATAATCAGAAAAGCGCTGTTGTGCCATCAAGTTTAAATAGGCTTTGGCATTAATAATACTGCTTTCTATTTTAAGGCGGTTGCGAATAATTCCTGGATTTTGCATAAGCTGCTCAACTTTGTCGGAGTCAAAGCTGGCTATTTTTTCTGGATCAAACTGCAAAAAGGCTTCTCGATAGTTTTCTCTTTTTCGCAGTACAGTAATCCAGCTTAAGCCTGCTTGGGCTCCTTCCAATATCAGGAATTCGAACAGTTTCCTATCATCAAATAGCGGCTCGCCCCATTCCTGGTCATGATAGGCTTGGAGTAAAGGATCATTTCCACACCAATCACAGCGCATTAGAGCAAAGCCAGCAGTTGGTTTTCTAATTTAACAATGTCTTGGGCAAATAGACGTATCCCTTCTGCCAGCTTTTCTGTTGCCATGGCATCCTCGTTCAGCATCCAGCGAAAATCTGTTTCACTTAAACGGATTCTATCCATTTCCATAGTTTTGGAATCTTGTAGCGATAAACGTTGTTGAAGTTCGCCCTCGGACTGTTGCAGCTCTGCCAGCAAATTAGGGCTAATCGTTAAAAAGTCACAGCCGGAGAGTTCTTCAATTTGACCAATATGCCGAAAGCTTGCCCCCATCACGACGGTAGGGTAATCAAATTTGCGAAAATAGTGATAGACTCGGCTGACAAAAAGCACACCCGGGTCTTCAAATGCAGCATAATCTCGGTTCATATTCTTTTTGTACCAATCATAAATCCGGCCGACAAAGGGCGAGATCAAAGTAATACCGGCATCAGCGCAAGCCACTGCCTGGGCAAAGTTGAACATTAAAGTAAGATTACAATGAATGCCTTCTTTCTCTAATTTCTGGGCGGCTTGAATGCCTTCCCAAGTCGAGGCGATTTTTATTAAAATTCTTTCGCGACCAACACCTTGTCTTTCGTAAAGCTCAATCAGTTCATGGGCTTGTCTAATACTGGCGTCTACATCGAAAGAAAGCCTGGCATCTACCTCGGTTGAAACTCGGCCTGGCACCCATTTCAAAATTTCTACACCAAAATTGACTGCTAGTTTATTTAAAGCCACTTTAAGCTGTATGGCTTTATCTTTAGAATGCATTTTGGCAAATCCAATCGCATCGCTGATTAAATGGCTATATTCTGGGATAGCAGCAGCTTTTAGAATTAAGCTAGGATTGGTCGTCGCGTCTTGAGGAGAGTAGCGCTCTATAGCTTTAATATCGCCTGTATCGGCAACTACCGTGGTCATTTTTTTTAATTGTTCTAATTTATTTAACATAGCTCATTCCTTCAATGCAAAAACTTATCATAGCAAATCTGTAAAATTAAAAGAATGGACCTGCAGTCTAGAGTGACAATTATCCAACCCGTCTTATTGTATGAAAGCCTAGCTGTTTTTTTCATGGGAATAAGTAACTGATAAGATATACTGTTTATATAAGCGCTAGGGATGATTATGAAAAGTTTTTTCAAGGCTGATCTTTATTTGTTACTGACTACCGTAATTTGGGGGGTAACCTTCCCTTTAATTGAAAACGCCGTAGTCTACATTAATCCAAGTTGGTTTGTCGCAATTCGATTTTTATTTGCTAGTCTATTTTTGTTGCCATGGGTTTTTATAGATTTAAAGCGGACCCAACGTAGCTTACTAATAGGGGCCTTCATTTTAGGAGTCATTAACGCCGGCTCTTTTATTTTGCAAACCATGGGCTTACAAACCGTCGATGCACCGACTACCGCTTTTATTACCAGCACCTATGTCATTATTGTGCCTTTTTTATTGCCCTTGTTTAAACTGGGTAAGGCTAAAAAACTCGATATCTTATGTTCAATGATTTGTCTGGGTGGTTTATATGAATTAACCAGCTCGCACTGGGACCACTTATCATTAGGCGAAATATTGGTATTGGGCTGTGCCGTTTGTACAGCGCTTGGAATTGTTTATTTACAAAGAATTTCTCGATCTGGCGAGAATTTACCCTTGCTGGCTTTTTATCAAATCTTATTTGTAGTCCCAATTGCAGGGGCTTTTGCTTGGAGGGCTTCTCCACACATTCCGTATTTTAATCATGACATTATATTGGCATTGCTTTACTGTTCTTTATTCGCAACAGCAATCGCTCTGTTTTTACAAACAACTTTTCAGCGACGTACCAGCGCAACGCATGCCGCTATTATTTACTCACTAGAACCGGTGTTTGCCAGCCTATTTGCTTGGGCTTTCAACCATAACCATATTAGTCGAAATATTATTTTCGGAGGAAGTCTCATTATACTGAGCATCATTTTGGCCGAGCTGGGCCAAATTGTGCTTAAAAATGAGTTCATTAAGCGATGGACTAACGCTCTGCTTTAATCGCATTAGCATAACGCTAAGCAGTGCCAGCAGCATCATTGCAGGCAATATGCTAAGTGAAACTTGGTAATTAGTCGCTATATCGCTTGTTGAATACTGCTGAGTATGTGTCAATAACCAGCCGATCATCGGTTGGAAAACAATAGCGCCTAATAAGGCTATCGCATTACATAAGCCAAGAGCAGTGCCTCTTATTGAGTGAGGGGTGGCTCTTTCTACTACTGAAAATGCCGTGACATAAATGCTGCAAAATAAGCCCATACCAAAAAGGCTAATATCCAAAAGCTGATTAGATAGATCGGGTCTATATAATACCAACAGAGTGCAACAAAATGCGCCTAAACCAAAGCCTAGCATTAATAATTTTGGAGAAGACATTTTCCCAAACAGCCAGCCAGCTATAGGCCCACCGAAAGCAATCCCCATTAAAATTAAAGCAATACTACCTGTGGCTGTTATGTAAGTAACGTGATGAACTGCTTGTAAAAATGGAACCCCCCATAAAGAAGCAAAGGTCGTGACAACTGCAAACATGCCGAAACAAAACACGCCAGCCAGCCAAACGGTTGGAATAAGCATGGCTTGTTTAGTATTGTTTAATATTTTAGAGAATAACTTTTCATTGCTAGCAGTAGGAGCCACTTGCTTATCTAGAGCAAAATACATAAATAATACAAGCCCCGCGCCGAGAAAAGCGCAGCTTAGCATAACCTCTCGCCAGCCATAATCTAAAACAAAATAAGGAACGATTCTTTGCCCAATTGAGGTGCCTAACATCCCCACTAATTCACCCAAGCCTAAAGCTAAAGTAAAAGTCTTGGGCGAGAAAGATTCTGCACAGGCAAACACCATGCCAACAAAAGCAAAGCCTCCTCCTGCCCCCATTAATAATCGGCTTAAAAAGGCACAGTAAAAATTAGGAGAAAAGCTAAACAGGGCACAGCCTAAAGCACAAACACCGGCAGCTTTCAGCAAGACTTTCTTTAAATGAAACTGGTCAAACAGCAGGCCGGCTGGAATTTGCACGAGAACATAGCTATAAAAAAACGCAGAAGACAGGGCGCCTACTCCAGCTTCATTGATATGAAAGCTTTGCATATACTGAGTGGTCATCATATTGCTGGCCACTTGCAAGAAAAATTGAAACAAAGAGAACAGGCTGGTAATAAGCCAAACGGTTTGAGCTTGTTTTAATGAAGTCGGTTTCATTTCTAATTAAACTCAAGGATTTTTGGCTATACTACCGTCAAAATTTGGATCTGGCAATCTATTGGCATTTTTTAGTTGGCTAAAGAAAGGGGATGTTTGTAATGCTTTTTCAAAAGAGGCTTTATCTTGGGCTTTACTGTATAAATCAGAAAATTGCCCCAATATATAAGCTTCTTTTTCAGTATTGCTCGCTTCGTATAGCGGTTTATAATCTTTTGGCGCTTGTCTTGCACAGCAGGAGCTAAATGCTCCTACCACAGCGCTTGTTAGCAAATACCAGAAGGCATAAAGCGGAAAAGCGGCCTCACCGGTATTGACCATAATAGCATTGATTCCAGAAGCAACATTAACCGTATAGGATACTGGGCCTGGGATCGTAAAAGGAACACCGCTAAGACCATCACCAGCTTGGGCCAGTGCAGTCCCACCTGAAATACCCAGCATAGTTAAGGTAAGTAACAAAGCGATTAGACTAGTTAAATATGGGCCATCGTTATAGTTAAAGAGCCCTCGCATTATAAGCAGGCCCAAATTGCTCCCGCCGTTATTTGCATTCTTATATGCAAAAAAGCCATTCGATAAATTATGAAAAAATAAGGCAGCCCAAAAGTTTTCAGCTCCTAGCAATTTTGGCAAGAAAGTCCAGAATCCTGATAGCTCAGGACCCGCAACAGCCGTAGTGATTAAAGCCGCAGTACCAAACCAATAAAGCAAAGCGGTCGATTGCGCCAAAAGCTCAATCAAATAAATAGAAAATGTTTTTTCACAACTCCATTTTTCCATTGGAATGGCGATAGTGGACTGAGAAAATGCCTCCCAGCTATCAAGCCCAATAAGACGCATGGTTTTATAAGCTCTATGAATTGCTTTTGGATTTTTGCTTACTAATGCCGCATTAAGCTTTTTTTGCAGCTCAACTAAAGTAGAGCGCCAATATATTTCTTCGCCACTGCGAAAATGAAAATCTAGCAGGAACTTGCTGAATTGAAATAAAGCGGGGAAGTAAACCGCGGCATTGAGTATTAAAAAGCAGTTATTAGAAAAATAAACCCAGCCGTTGTTCCATTGACCTTCTTGGTTGCCAATATTAGTTGAGGCAGGATAGGGTAGAGAAGCTGAAATACTCATAATGCCGTCGATAACGGTCACAGCAGTTAAAGTCATTGCCTCTGTTCGAGAGGGGGCAATAGCTCGCCAACCTTCTTGTCTGAAATCTTTAGCAAGTTGTAATGCCGAGCTTGCTGTTTTAGCAAGAGAGCCGCTATTAAATACGCAGTTTACAGCAGCATTGTTAGTGCCTGAAAGTTTCTTATAAGACGGTGAAAAATCTGAAGACTGATTGCTAAGATAATAGGTCGTAAATGTAAAAGGACTATTGGCTAACAGACACAATAAAGTGCCATGGTTTGCCCTAAATTTTCTTTGTGCGCGCTGCCAGTTTGTCAGCTGATGTTCTGCTTTTAAGTGTTCAGCAGCAATATCTAAAATACCAATCATTGGGGTTTTGCCTCAGAATTTTCAGTGCCCATGCTTCCCATGCTGCCAGCTGTGAAAAAGGAGGCAGCAGCTTGATGGTGAGGATGAGAGGCTTCAGCACTGCCTGCAGCTGCAGTTAATGTGCTTGCTGAGCCGCTTTGTTTTGCTGAATGCACTGGAACAGATGTTCCCACAGGTCTTATTGGAATAGCTTCAGCCATGGGTGCTGGAGGGGAAGCCCTAAAGCCAACAAGCCCTTCAAGGTCCCTGCTTCCTAAAGTTTCCACTTCGGGCTGTTGGTAAAATAGCCTTGGGTCTTCCCCTCTTCGGGTTAGTTCAGTTGAGCTAAAGTTCATTTCAACCCCTATTACATAAGCAATGGTTGAAGCTACAATTTGCGCCAGTGCAGTGGCTTCCCATTCATAAATTGTTCCATTAGGAGAAGCGCCGGACCCTTTAATGGCAAGGGCCACGGCCGCAAAGCCTGAGCTTAATACAATGACAGTAATCCATGCGTCAATAAGGTTTTGCAAGCTGCGATCCACTGCATTTCGAAAAGGAGCTGTGTCTCGTGAGGTCAAAGCGAGTATTGGGCTAAGCAAAATTAAATCCAGGTGAGAGAATATACCTTTTGCTAGGGCATCCAACCATTTAAGGCTAAATAACCTAATTCCATTGTTAGAAGTGAGGCCTGCCAGGGTCCATGTAATATTCAAACAAGCTAAAGGTATGCATCCGAGAAATTCTATAAATCTTTGTTGGCTTGGATCAAGGTGAGTGGAGTAATTATTTTGAGTCATGTAATCTAAAGCTTCGCTTATTCTGGCATGCTCAAAGAAAGTATAAAATAGAGCCAATGCGCTTAGTGCACTAGGTAAAATAAGCGCTTTGCTGCCGTCTCTTTCATAGTTTTGAGAGATGGCAACCATAATTTTATTCAAACGGGCATCAGGATATTTTGCTGTGTATAGGCCTTCTAAGGTCTGGGCGTTTAATACATCTCTTAAAATGGTCATCAATATAGCAAATGTCCAAGAAGCCCCGCTTTTCAAGGCCAGGCTTCCCTCGGTGGTGGACCTTAAGATTGAGGAAAGTAAGATAAAGCTAGGTAGTGTACTGGCTGCCATTAGGCCGGCTCGAACTGCCAAGCCACTGGCTTTTAGATGGCTCCAGCTTTTATAGGCGCTTTTGCCCGTATAAAAAAACAATATACCGTTAACTATGGTGGATGCTGAAGTGAAATACACTCGGGTAGGAATTTTGTCAAAATCTTGTTCTGCCGAGTAATAGGAATTCAGTAAATAGCTAGTGGCAGCAATGGCAGAAAATACAGCACCTGTAATATTGTCAGGTTTGCAATATCGATAGAAAGTAGAGCGAGACTCAGGCAAGGATCTTGATGAAGTGTTTAATGCCATAGAGGTATGAGGAATTATCGACTGCCGACCAGTCCTGAGATTGGGCCTTATTCCTGGCAGAGAGCTTATGCTATCTCGACGCTCATCGTCATCTACATCGTCAGAAACTTCATGATAATCGTCAGCAGCTATGCCATTACGCCAATCATGAAATGCTTGCATAATATTGGGCATGCTTGAGGCGGCACTTCTAATGGCTGAGCAATAATCCCATAAAGACCACGGTGTTGAACTTTGATCGGAGAAACTAACGCTTGCTCCTGTTCCTTGGTGCATATCACTGCTCCTAATATCTGCATTTAGCGAGGATAACTTTATCACAGTTTGTGCAGAAATACAGCTGGGAAAAAGCATGGAAAATAATTAAGTATATTTCTGTATAATACGCTAATCGATCCGGCATGATTGCTCCTGTTCTTCGGTGAAAAACACTGGGCAAGCAAACCATTATCCATTATGATAGCGGGCAATTCAACATGAGGATTGGGTATGGACCGTCAGTATATATTTCAAATGAACCGAGTGGGGAAAGTCGTCCCTCCAAAAAAGGAAATCCTAAAGGATATTTCACTGTCTTTTTATGATGGCGCCAAAATTGGAGTGCTGGGTTTAAACGGTTCAGGTAAATCGACTTTGCTTAGAATTATGGCAGGCGTGGATAAAGAATATATTGGTGAAGCAATTCCGAGAAAAGGCATTAAAATAGGCTATTTGCCACAGGAGCCACAACTTGATCCCAATAAAGATGTAAGAGGCAATGTCGAGGAAGCAGTTTCTGAAATCAAGGATATGTTAAAACGCTTTGATGAAATCTCCATGAAGTTCTGTGAACCGATGTCTGATGATGAAATGAATAAGCTCTTGGCAGAACAAGGCGAACTGCAAAATAAAATCGATGCCTGCAATGCTTGGGAAATAGACAGGACTTTAGAAATTGCGGCAGATGCTTTGCGCCTTCCGGCTTGGGATGCTGATGTATCTAAGCTTTCGGGGGGAGAAAAGCGCCGGGTAGCTTTATGTCGATTACTGTTATCTAATCCTGACATGTTATTGCTTGATGAGCCTACCAACCATTTAGATGCTGAATCCGTGGCCTGGTTAGAGCGCTTTTTGCAGGAGTTTAAAGGCACTGTGGTTGCGATCACCCATGACCGCTATTTCTTAGACAATGTGGCACAATGGATATTGGAATTAGACCGCGGGCATGGTATTCCATTTGAAGGCAACTATTCTTCTTGGCTGGAGCAAAAAGAGAAGCGCTTAGCAATGGAAGAAAAGCAACAGTCTGCCCGTCAAAAAGCCATGAAAGAAGAATTGGAGTGGGTCAGATCTGGGACCAAAGGCCGTCATGCTAAATCTAAGGCCCGTTTGGCAAGATTTGAGGAGCTCAGTTCTCAGGAATTCCAAACCCGGAACGAAACCCGCGAACTTTATATTCCACCTGGGCCTCGTTTGGGGGAATTAGTGTTTGAGGTCAAGCACGTCAATAAAAGCTTTGGCGATCGTATGCTAATCGATGATTTAAATATGCTGGTGCCAGCTGGAGCAGTAGTTGGGATTATCGGTCCCAATGGTGCCGGTAAATCCACTTTTTTCAAAATGCTGATTGGCCAAGAGCAGCCTGATTCAGGTGAAATTAAAAAGGGTGAAACTGTGGTGCTGTCGTATGTGGATCAAAGTCGTGACAGCTTGAATAGCAAAAACACAGTCTGGCAAGAGCTTTCAGACGGTCTGGATATGATCACCGTCGGCAAATATCAAACCCCATCAAGAGCTTATGTCGGGCGCTTTAACTTTAAAGGCGATTCTCAGCAAAAACATATTGGTGAGCTTTCGGGGGGCGAGAGAAACCGTGTGCATTTGGCTAAA
>JARDZR010000120.1 GCA_029240715.1 Gammaproteobacteria bacterium | reverse complement strand
GCCCTTTGCAATCTAGGATAGCGCAAATAGGCCTCAAGCTCAGGATCGTTTAAATCCAATAAAAAATTAGGATATCGGGTCAAATGAAATAACAGTTCATAGCTGCTGGGAAGGCCTGGCCTGACTTCTTTGCATTCAGGTGGAGCGTCCCATTCAGATGCCGCTGTAACCGTTCCACTGTAAGTTGAAAAACCTATGCTATATACCGCATTGCCATATTGTTCGCGCAGCAATTGGCCGAGATTAATTTCGCCTAATTCGCTCATTTCAGTGGCCCTTGCATCGCCAAGATGAGAATTATGGGCCCACACCACAATTTTAGCCGGGCTGTTGAAGCGATTAGCTAAATGCGCAATGATGGCATTGAAAGTTTCTGCCATATGCTGGTCTCTTAAATTCCAAGAAGAAATATTGCTTTCAAACATGGCCCGGTAATAACGCTCAGCATTTTTAATCAGACGGGCATTTTGAATAGCGTTAAAGTAAAGGTTTTCAGCGCTTAATAAGCCAGAAGCGGTATAAATATGGCTATGACATTGTAATTCCAGCAGCTGTTCTTCTACTTCTTTGGTGCAAGGCTTTTTAAGGCCATTATTGACCAAATAGCCATAGGTTTGAGCGCTGCTACCGTGATTAAAAAGACTATACCTTTGTTTGGCCTTTTTTGCTGCCTCAGGATCTCGTCGCTGCAGATAATGAATAACGGATCGAACAGAGTCTTGTAGGCTGTATAAGTCTAAGCCGTAAAAACCGATTTTGGCCCGTTTAGGTAAATTTTCATTATATTGGCGCAGCCAGGTCAAAAATGGCGGCATGCTAGTATTGCGCCACATCCAACTTGGAAAGCGTTTAAAACTGCTTAAAGCTTGGTTCCATTCACTTGGCTTGCCTTTGCCTTGTAAATATTGATGGACTTGGTGCGCATCAGGAAAATCTCCTTCTATGGCAACAGCCATAAAGCCTTTTTCACTGATCAGTTTTTGGGTGATTTCGGCGCGGGCCTGATAAAATTCATGACTGCCGTGACTGGCTTCGCCAAGCAAAATAAAGCGAGCGTCCCCAATTTTATCCATTAAAGCCTGATAACGATCTTGTTTATTAGAAAGCAAGATCGCCTTAGCCGAAATCAATTCTAGCATTTTTTGGTAACTACTCATGGCATCACCTTTTAGGCATGTTCTTCTTGCTGAGAGTTGTATTTGGAAACAAGTAAGTTTTCAGCTTTTTTAAGGCAGTCATTCACTTCATGGTCGGTAGTTTGAGAGAAGCTTTCATACCAGGCGCCTACTGCGCCAAAAGGCTCTGGGGTATAAAGGCAAATAAGCTCATCCACAATGTTTTCTAGTTCTTGGCATGCCTCAGTTGAGCCCACAGGCACAGCAGCGATAATTTTGGCGGGGTTAAATTTTCTTAAGGCAGTGACAGCAGCCCGCATAGTCGCTCCGGTAGCCATTCCGTCATCAATTAAAATAATGGTCTTATTGGATAATCTTGGGATAGGTTTGCTGTCTCGATAACGCCGGTTTCTTCTTTCGAGCTCTATTTCTTCTAAAGCCGCCACTGCATTCATTTCTTCGTGGCTTAGGGCAAACTGTTTAAGAAGTTCTTCGTTATATACTTTCACATTCCCCAATGAAATAGCGCCCATTGCTAGTTCTTTGTGTAAAGGGTGGCCTAGTTTTCTAACCAGCCAGACATCAAGCGGTAGTCTGAGTCTTTTTGCTACCTCAAATGCTACGGGAACGCCTCCCCTTGGCAAGGCTAGAACGAGAGTTTGAGCGTTATTAGCATAGGGTTCTAGCAAGTCTGCCAGCATTTTTCCTGCATGAAATCTGTTTTCAAATAACCTCATGGACTGATCTCCTTAGTTCGTGAGAAAACCAAGCGTTGTAAGTCTCGTTCAATGACTGCGGTATAGTCTTTTTGTATAGCTTTTTTGATAAGATGTTTGATTGATCCGGACAAGTGATGCTCCAGTACCCCATAAAACTGAGGGGGAGCCACTATAATTAATTGCTCAAAGCGATTTAAGGTCCGCGCTTGATCGATCAGTTCCGCCAATTCCTTAGCAAATCGCTCCATTTCAACCTGTTTTGGGTCCACATCTTGAGGGTGTCCGCTTCCGGCGAGGCTGTTGGCCCTGTATACGCCCGGCTTATCACTAAGTAGTTCTTGTCTTTTCATACGACTTTGTGGGTGCTGTAGTTCGTGCAGCAATTTAAGTTCGCGCGGTTTACCTACGATGCTGGTGACTCTGAAAATCCTTGCATGACTTGAATTTGCAACGATCAGCCAATTATGAGACATAGGACCTCCTTTTTGAACTATTGTCTCACTTTCAGCCTGTGAAATAATTGATGTAGATCAATTCATATCTTCACCACTTCGGATTGGATGATATATACTGGATGGGTCAAAAACATTTGAGGAAATTCTATGCAAACTAGCCCAAATACACTCCAGTCTTTTTCTGTGAAGGCCACTTTGAAAGAAGGATGGCACTTAGTTCGGGGCGCAAAATTGTCTGTGTTAGCCACCTTGGTTCCGATGCTTTTGGTGGCTTTGACGGCTTTTTTAGTATTAACTAGGCTCCAGCTTAATACTGCTTCCAATAGCTATATTGCCCTATTGTATAGTTTGATCTCGCCTCTTATCGATGCCATATTGCTGTCAGGTTTTTTAGCTGGTCTTGCTATGATCGGTTTAAAAAGAGCTCGTCATGAAGCAGTAAGATTATCAGAAGGCTTACAGTATTTTAAAAAGCTGCCCAAGCTCGCTGGTATTGCTTATTTGGAAACCTTGTTTATTTTCTTGATGAACAATATTTTTATCTTTGCTACGGCTATGCTGCTAGTTAGACTGCCTATCCATAATTCACACATAATGGCTATGATTACTCTAGTGGTGGCATTAAGCATAGTTGCTTTAGATAAGCAGTATTCAGTGCTTTTGGCAATCGGCCGTTCTGTCAAAATCATTAGTAGACATTACTGGAAAGTATTGGCTGTCATTGTGATTTTGGCCTTTGCTAATCTTATTGGGGCATGCCTGGCTGGAATCGGTTTGTTTTGGACTATACCTTTTAGCTATAACAGCATAGGCGTACTTTACCGCGAGCTAGCTGATAAAGGCGTATAAGCCTTTATCAGGAAGGCATGTTTCGCATAGGAATAGCATCGGGTGGAACATAAACTGTTATGGCGAAGCCAGAAGTACACCCATCATTAAAACCAAATTCAGCGGTTTCCCCGATGCAAACTTGGTTCGAGTTGTCTCCCTGGAAATTTATGTTGTATCCCGG
>JARDZR010000021.1 GCA_029240715.1 Gammaproteobacteria bacterium | reverse complement strand
GATATGCTTTGGCTTTGCTTTATTATTGCTATTGTCTCATTTGCAGTTTTAGGCATTCCCAGCCTATTTACTCCCGATGAAGGCCGCTATGCTGAAATCCCTAGGGAGATGTTAGCAACTGGAAACTTTTTAGTTCCCCATTTAAATGGCGTGATCTATTTTGAAAAACCGCCTTTAGTTTATTGGCTTACAGCATTTTTTATGCATATTTTTGGCTATAGCAACTGGGCGGCAAGAGCAGTTAATGGCCTATTTTCAGTATTGGGCTGTTTGAGCGTTTACTATGCCAGCCGTAAATTATTCAATCGTCGTTGCGCTATTTTAGCTTCTTTGATTAGCAGCAGCGCCTTTTTATATATTGCCATTAATCATATGTTAACCATGGATGCGGGCCTCAGCTTTTTTATGAGCCTTAGCCTATTGAGCTTTATGCTTGGTCTGCGCGCTTCAAGCAAAACCACACAGAGCTTGTATCTTTGGTTGGCTTATATTGCCGCAGGCTTGGCCTTTCTTTGCAAAGGCTTAATTGGCATTGTTTTTCCAATGATGATTATTGGACTTTGGATTGTCGTTTTAAACCGCTGGTATGTGTTAAAACAGATGCGAATTGTAAGCGGTATTATTTTGTTTTTATTGGTGGTTCTGCCTTGGCTTATCCTCGCCCAAAAAGCGGTGCCGTCATTTTTCCATGAGTTTTTTATTGTTGAGGAGTTTGCTCGTTATGCCACGCCAATAGAACACCGGGCGATGCCGCTATCCAGCTATATCGCCGTAGTATTATTTGGTTTTTTCCCATGGACCGTTTGGATTGTACAAACTATTCGATACAATCTTCCTAAATGGGAACTTAGACATCATTCACCTGCGCCTGTTTTTCTTTTGGTTTGGGCAGGGGCTATTACTTTGTTTTTTGCCTGTTCTCATTCCATTTTAATCCCTTATTTGCTACCGATTATCATTCCCCTGTCAATTTTAACTGCTCGTTATATTGACTCACGCTGGGACCAAGCTTTCAACCGAAGCCAAAAAATTAGCACATTGGTATTTATGCTGGTTTGCATGCTAATAGGAATTGGGCTGTTTTTTGTTCCTAAATTTCAAGAAATGACCAGAATACATTACAGCTATTCACTGCTTATTGTGGTCGCTTTGTTTTTTCTAATAAGCGGAATACTGAGCCTTTACTTCTTAGTCAAACAGCATTTTAAAGCGCTTATTATCAGCATGGCTATCCTGCCTTGGCTTGCTATGAATGTGGTATGGCTGGCAGCTCCTTATATTGTGAACCGCTCTATTTTGCCTTTAGCTATGGATTTAAAACCCTTGCTAGCCAAGCACCCCAATGCCGCCGTGGTCAGTTTTAGGACTTACTATCAAGACCTACCTTATTATATTCAGCGCCAAGTGCTTATTGTTGATTGGCAGGATGAGCTGTTATATGGCTTAGAAAATCAGGCTGATGCCAAAAACTGGATGATCAACGATAGTCAGTTTTATCAGCTGTGGCAAAGCCCTCAGACCGTTTATGCTATCATGAGCCAAAATGATTACCAGGCTCAGCGCACTCATTATAAGCTGTTTGTAATCGACCAAACCAAGCATGATGTATTAGTCAGTAACCAGGTGGAAAAATGATGTTTGCATTAATTTTACTAGGGGTCCTGCTTAATGCAGGCGCACAATTGCTGCTTAAAGCCGGCATGGATAGAATCGGTGAATTCAGCTTTAGCTTACACAACGCTCTGCCTATTGGCTGGCAGGCTGCCACCAATCCTTTTATTTTAGGGGGATTGTTTTGCTATGTTATTAGCGTATTAGTCTGGCTTTTAGTTCTGTCTCGGGTTGAGGTCAGCTATGCCTACCCAATGTTGAGTATCGGCTATATCGTCAATGCAGTTGCTGCCTATTATTTATTTGGTGAAAATCTGTCATTAAGCAGAATAATTGGCATTGGCGTGATTATTATCGGCGTCTATTTAATTGCAAGGCCTGCCTAGTTAAGCCACTGCGGATCTATTTTGCGGATAAAACAGCTATGGCCAGCTTCATGTTGCCAATTCCAAGCACCTGCCCCGTAGTAGTTGCCCATCATTTTTTCTGCGGCATTAGAAGAAGGTAAAGCAAAATCTGCACAAAGCTCAAAGGATTGAGCGGAAATGACTTGATACGCATAAGCTTTATTGCTGACCGGGTCCATAGGGGCTTTATAGCCGGTCATCGCATTGTTAAGATCACTTAGTGAAGCAGGCAGCTTATTTTTATGCTTGTAGTAAGAACTAATTTGATTTTGGATTTGATTTAAATTACTTATTCTAGTCATATCTTGGTTGGCTAATCTTACCTTAACCGGGGAACCTACCGTATACAAAGCCCAAGCCAAGCTGGCTGTCACCAGGACAGTCGCAGCCCATAAATAAGCCTTAAATTGCTTTGGAGTATTGCCTTGTCTGGCTTCAACAAAGTAAAAATAAGCCACTCCAGCTGACAGTAAAAAAAGCACAAGCACTTTTAAAACAAAGGCTGTGGTAAGTTCTCCGCTTAGCAAATTATACAACAAGCTAATGGCATCACCTGCAAGCAAAATACCCACTAAAAACAAAGTGAGATACACCAAAAATTTATGGGCCGGCATTGCATTTTTTCTGATCTGATAGCAAGACCATGAATAAGCCACAAAGGAAATCAATAGAGTAGAAAGCTCAAGGCGCATTCCCCATATACTGGTAAAATAACCAATTTCACCCCATTTTAAATCAATAAAATTGAACAGCAGACTGAGTAAACTACTAAAACCAATATAGAGCGCCAGAATGGAAAAAAGCTGTAAAAATAAGCTTCGGGGGTCTTTTCTATTTTCAGCGTGCATTCGTTTCTCCCATTTCTTCAATCAGGCAGTCATCATGCCGGCAATAAACTCAGACCGGAATCCCTTCTTTAAGAATAGCACTATTTTGAATTTTTCTGATACAATGCTCAGCTTATATGATTGCACCCGCTCCGATTCAGCCCAAAATTATAGGCTGAAGCCTGCAATCTACAGCACAACAAAAGTATAATGAACAGATGGAAGTGGTAAATGAGCAAACCCTACATAAGTGTAGTTATCCCGGTTTATAATGAAGAAGCTTCGCTAGAAACCCTTTATCAACGCCTCATCACCACGCTTGATCATATTGGGAAAACTTTTGAAGTTATTTTGGTTAATGACGGAAGCCGTGACCGCTCAAGTGAAATTTTAAAACAACTGCATGAGCGTCGCCCTAAAGAAATCAGGGTAGTCGAGTTTAACCGCAATTATGGCCAACATATGGCAATAATGGCGGGCTTTGAACATGTTCGCGGTGAAGTGGTTTTTACCATGGATGCTGACTTGCAAAACTTCCCAGAAGATATGCCGGTATTGCTTGAAGCGATTGAAAAAGGCCATGATGTAGTTGGCGGGATCCGAATGAACCGCCAGGATAAAATTTGGCGTAAGTTTTTTTCAAGATTGCATAACATTTTACGCGATAAATTGACTAAGATTCACATGGCTGATGAAGGCTGTATGTTAAGAGCTTATAAGCGCAGCATAGTGGACTATATGGTGTCCTGTGAAGAAAGCTCTACCTTTATTCCGGCCTTGGCGGTTAGCCTAGCAGCGAATCCAACCGATGTTCCGGTACGTCATGCGGCCCGGAAAGCTGGGGAGTCCAACTACAACTTTTACAAACTTATTCGCTATAATTTTGACTTTTTTGCTAACTTCTCAAGAGCTCCACTAGAGGCTTTTACCATATTTGGCTTTATTATTGCCTTTCTAAGCCTGATTTTATTTATCTATTTAATGGCCGAGCGTATACTGCATGGGCCAGATGTACAGGGAGTGTTTACCTTATTCGCCATCATGTATTTTTTGGTGGGAATATTACTGATGGGCTTAGGAATTGTCGGTGAATATATCGGCAGAATTTACGAAGAAGTCAGAAAAAGACCCCGTTTTATTGTTAAACATGTTTTAGAAAACCGATCTGATCAATAGGATTCATAATGGCATTGAAAATATTAATTTTAGGTGTGAACGGCTTTATTGGTAGCTCTTTATGTGAACGCATTTTAAAAGACACCGACTGGGAAATTTATGGCATGGATTTAGGCACCCATAAATTGGAAGGCTGCGTCAACCATGAACGCTTTCACTTTGTGGAAGGTGATATCACTATCAACAAGGAATGGATTGAATATCACATTAGAAAATGCGATGTGGTCTTGCCCTTAGTGGCGGTGGCAACTCCAAGCGTGTACGTCTCAGACCCACTTTATGTATTCGAATTGGACTTTGAAGCCAACCTCTCCATTATTCGTCAGTGCGTAAAATACAAAAAACACGTGATCTTCCCTTCCACTTCAGAAGTTTATGGCATGAGCCCAGATGTGCCTTTTGATGAGGAAACTAGCTCCTTGGTATTGGGCCCTATTAATAAGCAAAGATGGATTTACTCATGCAGTAAACAACTTATGGACAGAGTGATTTATGCTTATGGCGATAAAGCCGGTTTAAACTACACTTTATTTAGACCATTTAACTGGATTGGCGCCAAGCTTGATAACATTTTAGTACCCAAAGAAGGCAGCGCTCGAGTCCTAACTCAGTTTATTGGTAACATTATTCAGGGCAAAGACATACAACTGGTAGAAGGCGGCAAACAGCGTCGCTGCTTTACCTATATCGATGACGGAATTGATGCATTAATTAAAATTATAGAACGTCGAGAAACGACCGCTAATCGTCGTATATTTAACCTTGGCAACCCTAAAAATGACTTTTCAATAAAAGAACTGGCTGAAATGCTCGTTAAAGCGGTCTCTGCTTATCCAGCTTATAAAGAACGCGCTCAAAAAACTAAGATTATCGAAGTCAGCGCTGAACAGTATTACGGCAAAGGTTATCAAGACGTTTCTAGCCGGGTCCCTGCTATTGAAAATGCTAAAAAGCATTTGGACTGGGAGCCAAAGTTTGGCATGGAACAAGCTTTAAAACTGACACTTGATTATCATCTGGCCCATCCAGAAGAGAAACTGGTATCTTAATATGAAAATCTCGGTATTTGGTTCAGGCTATGTTGGCCTTGTTACAGGAACGTGTTTTGCTGAAGTAGGCAACCATGTTAACTGCGTCGATATAGATGCTGTTAGAGTAGCGCGTTTAATGCAGGCCCAAAGCCCAATCTACGAGCCGGGTTTAACTGAATTATTAAAAAAGAACCTTGCTGAGCAACGCTTGCTTTTCACCACCGATGCCGCTTCTGCCATTGCGGACTGCCAAATCATTTTTATTGCAGTAGGCACACCTCCTGCTGATGACGGCTCTGCCGATATGCGCTTTGTGTTTGAAGTTGCCAAAACCATCGGCAAGCATATGAACGAATATCGAGTTATTGTCAATAAATCTACCGTTCCGGTAGGGACTGCAGACCAAGTTAAAGAAATTATTCAGACTGAATTAAAAAAACGTGAGCTCAATATAAAATTTGATGTGGTTTCTAATCCTGAGTTTTTAAAAGAAGGCTCAGCCATTGCTGACTGCATGCGGCCAGATAGAATCGTAATGGGTTCTAATTCAGAGCAAGCTACCGATATGATGCGCTCCTTATATGCTCCATTTAACCGCAACCATGAAAAAATGATCGTAATGGATGTGCGTTCAGCGGAATTAACAAAATACGCAGCCAACGCCATGCTTGCCACCAAAATCAGCTTTATGAACGAAATGAGTCGAATTGCTGAAAAAGTAGGGGCTGATATCGAGCATGTCCGTTTAGGCATTGGCTCTGATGCTAGAATCGGCTATTCCTTTATTTATCCTGGCTGTGGCTATGGCGGATCCTGTTTTCCAAAAGACGTATTAGCTTTACAGCATACCGCAAAAATTCATGGCTATCATACTCAGATTCTAGAAGCCGTGCATGAAGTCAACAGCCGTCAAAAACAGGTGCTTTTAGAGAAAATCCTGCATCATTTCAAAGAGATACAAGGTAAAACCTTTGCTATCTGGGGCCTGGCTTTTAAACCCAATACCGATGATATTAGAGATGCTTCCAGCCGAGTTTTGATGGAAGCGCTATGGAAATTGGGCGCTAAGGTCCAAGCTTATGACCCTGAAGCCATGCCCAATATTGCTAAAACTTACGGTAAGCGTGATGATTTAATGCTGTGTGAGCATGCTGAAAACGCTTTGGAAAATGCTGATGCTTTGGTGGTAGTCACAGAATGGACCCCCTTTAAAAGCCCTGATTTTGAACTCATCAAGCAAAAACTTAAAAATCCCGTGATTTTTGATGGCCGAAATCTATATGAGCCTGAGAATATGCAAAAGCTTGGAATCCATTACTACTCTATAGGGCGGCCAGCCGTATAAAATAGCTTAATTTTTCTATAAATCCAGCTAAATACTGTCTATATTTAATATAAATATTGAAAATAGGCGGTATTATGCCCGAAAATACCTATGACCAAACAGCCATTATGGCGCAATTTCGGATCTCAATTTCTTCGAATGCGTACTGGTTTAACTCAACTGCGGCCCATCATGGTCTTTCTCAATTTCATGAAGCCTACTATTATGCTTTGCCTCAAGAATTCATAGAGGAACTTAAAGCAAAGGGAGCAAATCCCACTATAAGAGACAAATATGGCAGACTCCCAGAAGATTATGAAGACATTGAAAAAATTCCTGGGCTTAAACTATTCGCTGCTATAAGAAGCAAGAATGTTGAAAAAGTGAGGCAGGTAATAGCTGAGCAGCCTGAACTGATTAACAAAAAAGACGTTGTAGAGGATACTCCTTTACATGTCGCTGCCATGTTGGGCCTAAACGAAATTTGCGAAGAACTCTTAGATAAGGGGGCGGATCCTAACATTAGAAGTTTTCATGGTCTTACTCCGGCGCAGATGGCCTCTAACATCGAAACAAGCGAAGCCATTGTAGGGCGCCAAATCAAGCTTATACCTAAAATGAACGCTTATTTGCTTAGCCAAGGAAAAGAGCCTATTAGTACAGCCGGATACTGCAACGGCTTGGCCTGCTTTTATCTTTATGCCAAAGCCCAAGGGAAGCAAGCAGAGTTTTTCCATAATGTTCGTCTCGTCATAAGAAGGAAAACAGGAGATGAAAGCCAAGATTCAGCCATTGCGGAATTTATCGAAAAGGTCCGTCGCCTACAATCTCCAGGTACTTTTGATGAAACGATAGGCCAGAACCAACTACAGCACTCCATCAATCTGATTAAAAAAGTCGATCAGCCCTCAATTCAACATGAATGGAACTTTGCTTTTTCATTCCAGGAAACAGAACTTTGGCATTTAATTGAAAGGCTCTCCGAGAATAAAATGTTGCTTATATCATCGCTTGATCATGCTGTGGCCATTTATAAAGCCTCTCATCCTTTAGGGAAAGGGGGCGCAAGCTTTTATTATATGTATGATGCAAACACCACGGGTGACGCTGAAATCTTGGATCTTGGCGCAAGGAATGTCACTATGTGGATAGGCAATGTAATGGGATCACTTTTCCCCCATCCCCAGCATGTTAGCCCTGAAGCCCACCGATTTCTACCTTTATCGATTAACGTATTTGATCTTGAGGGGAATGCCCCAGGGCAATATCCCAATAGCAAGGACCTTGTTAAGGAATATTCAGCAGGCGTTCCTATCAATGATCGCAAAGCAGCACCTAAATGGGGAGATGCTACTAGTTTGCACTCGGCTATTAGTCAAAAAAATGAAGTGCTTGTTAATACTTTGCTTGACAATAATGCTGATCCTAATGCCAAGGCTATCATTCATGAAAACTCTCTCAGTCCATTGGAACTTGCATTGCGCTATAATCATTTAGGCATTGCTAGAAGCTTACTGGAGCATGGCGCAGATGCAAATGCCAACTATGCAGATGGAACCAACTTTTTAGTTGGTGCCATATTGATGAAAAGCAAGCCCATGGTGGATCTTTTATTAGCCCATGGGGCTGATCCTTTAAAAATGACAAATGGCAAAACAGCATTAGATGCTGCTATAGATATGGAGCTTGACAGGGAAATACCTAAAGCTTTGTTGAAGGCAAGTCATGCTCAATTTACAGCTGCAGTTTATCTCACTGCCTTAACACGAGCCTTAAGCTATAGAGATTTTGGACTTGGCTGGGAAGTTGTTAAAGCCGGCTTTAATGCCCTAGTCGCCCCCTTGTTTAACCGAGCACCAAGTACAGCTGCAGCTCCAAAAGCCCTTTGCACTCCGCTTTTAGCTGACCACAAAGCCAAACAAGAGGCTGCAGCAGGCACCGGCCTAAAGCTTGACCCGCCCTCTCCAATTGATTAAATTTGATCAAATGGCTCCAGCTCAGCGGGTTGTTTAAGCGATTCATAAAGATAAGGCACCGAATTAAACGTTAAGGCTAAAACCCCAGCTCCAATTACAAAAAACCAAAACAAAGCCATCAAACTAAAAAAATGGAACATCGCGGCACTAATCAACAACCACAGCACCACTGCAACAGCTGATAACTTTAACCAAAATGCTTTATTAGAAAGATACTGATTCATTTTTCTCTCCTGGTTTGGGCTGATAAAAATTATTATCACCTTATTGCTTCAAAAGAAAATAGCATCATTGTCTATAAAATAGACTAAAAGTATGTGTGTTGTGGGATAAAGCCGCTTAAATGTCTTTTTTGAAAAGCTGTTCAAGCTCCAGGATTTGGTCACGGACTGCTGCAGCCTGCTCGAACTCTAAATTCTTAGCATGCTCTCGCATTTGCTTTTCCAATAATTTAATTTGTTTGGCGACTTGATTGGGAGTAAGTGAACCATAGTTAGCCCTTTCCTCGGCTACTTTAGTCGCACCGCCTGCTAAGCCTTTCTTATCAGAATAAGCTCCTTCCATAATATCTTGGATGTCACGCTTAATGCTTTTTGGAGTAATGCCATGCTCTTTGTTGAAAGCAACTTGTTTTTCACGCCGGCGACTGGTTTCATCCATGGCTTTTTTCATGGAATCCGTGATTCTATCTGCATATAAAATGGCTTTGCCGTTCAGGTTTCTTGCCGCTCTGCCGATGGTTTGAATTAAAGAGCGCTCAGACCTTAAAAAGCCTTCTTTATCAGCATCAAAAATCGCTACCAAGGAAACTTCCGGTAAATCCAAGCCTTCCCTCAATAGGTTAATTCCAACTAATACATCAAATTTACCTAGCCTTAAATCCCTAATAATTTCAACCCGTTCCACGGTTTCAATATCAGAATGCAGATAACGGACTTTGACATCATGCTCGTTTAAATAATCGGTTAAATCTTCTGCCATTCTCTTGGTTAAGGTGGTGATTAACACTCGCTCGTTGATCTTTGACCTGATTCTGATTTCAGACAGAACATCATCCACTTGAGTATTAACCGGTCTTATTTCAAGCTCAGGATCAATCAGGCCAGTTGGACGAACCACTTGCTCAGCAATATTGTCAGCTTTTTCAAGCTCATAGGGACCTGGAGTCGCCGAGACATAAATTGTTTGCGGGGAAATGGTTTTAAACTCTTCGAATTTTAAAGGTCTATTGTCTAAAGCAGAGGGCAACCTAAAACCATAGTTCACCAGATTTTCTTTGCGAGATCGGTCCCCTTTATACATCGCTCCCAATTGAGGAACCGTGACATGAGATTCATCGATTACAAGCAAAGCATTGCTTGGCAAATAGTCCAAAAGCGTAGGCGGCGGCTCTCCGGCATTTCTTCCCGATAGATAGCGCGAATAGTTTTCAATTCCCGAGCAATAGCCCAATTCTAACACCATTTCTAAATCGAACTTGGTCCTTTGTTCCAAGCGTTGGGCTTCTAATAGCTTGTGTTGCGAACGAAGCTCTTCTAGCCTGTCTTTTAACTCAATTTTGACCGCATCGACCATATCTAATAGAGTTTGCCTTGGCGTGACATAATGGCTTTTTGGATAAATAGTCACTCTGGGCACTTTTCTTAATATTTCGCCTGTTAATGGATCAAAAAAGCTGATGTTTTCAACCTCATCACCAAACAGTTCGATCCTGACCGCTTCTTTTTCAGATTCAGCTGGGAATATATCAATCACGTCCCCTCTAACTCGATAAGTTGCTCTTTCAAAGGCCAAATCATTTCGAACATATTGCAGTTCAGCCAAGCGCTGCAAAATCTGCCTTTGATTAACCGTTTCGCCGCGACTTAATACCAAGACCATTTTCATATAGGATTTAGGATCACCTAAGCCGTAAATGGCTGAAACGGTAGCGACGATAATGGTATCTTTATATTCCAGTAAGGCCTTGGTGGCAGACAGCCTCATCTGTTCGATATGCTCATTGATGGAAGCATCTTTTTCGATATAGGTATCAGAGACAGGGACATAGGCCTCTGGCTGATAATAATCGTAATAGGAAACAAAGTATTCCACTGCATTTTTCGGGAAAAACGATTTCATTTCTCCATAAAACTGTGCAGCCAGGGTTTTATTATGTACCAGTATTAAAGTGGGCCTTTGCACGGTTTGAATAACATTGGCTATGGTAAAGGTTTTGCCAGAGCCTGTAACCCCTAACAAAACTTGATGGGCCAGCCCATCACTCAAGCCTTCCACTAAGCTTTGAATCGCTTTAGGTTGGTCGCCTGCCGGTTGATAGGGAGTGTTTAATTCGAATTTTTTTACCATAAATGAGATGGTACACGAACTGGCTGTATATTTCCAATCATAGCCAGCACGGCATCAAATACGTCCGAAACCTCAGGCAAAACACCGCTTGGGTTAAAAACGGCAGCATGTCTGCCATCTCTTGGCCAATAGCGATAAGGGACCGTGGCAAAAAATATACCTACCGTTCTAGTGTCGGCGGCAATTGCCAAGTTTCTTACCCCATTATCATTGCTCACTAACAGACTGGAAGCTTTTAGCATAGCAGTGCATTCTTCTAGACTGAGTTTATCCGTTCCCGTAACATTGCTATGGGATTTAAGTTCATCTAGCATATCAGCAAGGCTTTCTTCAGGTCGGTGACCTCTTAAAATAATATGATCAAACTGAGGTAAAGCTTGGGCAGCTTTGTGAATCAGCTCAACAAATCGTTGCTTAGGCCAACATTTACTTTCAACTGAAGCCCCGGTGAAATAAAGCAGGTAGGGACGCTCACGCTGCACAGGTTCTCCAGGCAACTCATAAATCAAAGGATAATGGGTCGCACAACCTAATACGTTTAATAAATGTAGCATCACTTCTGACTCAGGCTGCATATCTGAGCGCAATAAGGCAATATCGTAATACAGCCATTGCTGGACCCAATGGTAAGGAAAGCCAAGCTTTAACTTAGCCTTATTGAACAAAGTAATCCAAAATGAGCGAGTGGTCGCGGCCAAGTCAAAAATAATGTCATGTTCGCCCAAGGCCTTGTATTCTTTGATCCTTTCTTTAATAGAGCCGCCCTTTCTTTGCACGACATGAATTCTGTCAAC